>CAMWWW010000096.1 GCA_947178015.1 uncultured Clostridia bacterium | reverse complement strand
AAAAATAGCGCAGTGATCTGCCTATAGTCCTCAAGGAACCTCTTGAAAAACGTCGACGCAAAATAAGCTTGCGAATTATGCGATATGGTTCAGCGAGGTCTCTCACGAGCTTACCGTCCGCTACGTTTTTCACTAAGAAGTTATTCCCTGATTTCAGCCTGCCTTAAAATTATAAATCGGCTTCATCACATCCAATATCGTAACCGCCTCCTCGATCACATCGATAATATCCTCCAAAGCCTTGTATGCCATCGGTGCTTCATCCAAAGTCTCTTCTGTTACAGAAGTCGTATAAATTCCTTCCATTGTCTTCTTATATTCCTCAAGATTCAGCTCTTCCTTCGCCTTCTTTCTTGACATAATTCTTCCGGCACCATGTGGAGCAGAATAATTCCACTCTGGATTTCCCTTTCCGACAGCAAGCACACTTCCGTCTCTCATATTGATCGGAATCAAAACCTTTTCTCCCTCATGCGCAGCAATCGCTCCTTTTCTGAGAATCATCTCCTTGGTGTCAATATAATTATGAACGGTATGAAACGCATCGCTTCCTGTCATCCCTGTTCTTTCAAGAATAACCTCAGCCATTCTCTCACGATTTCTTCTCGCAAAATTCTGGCAGATCTCTACATCAAAAAGATAATCCTCCAGAAAACTTCCATATAAATAACACAGATCCTCCGGCATAGTCGCCTCTCTTTTCAGCCATGAGATTTTCTCAAGCGCCGCCTGAATCTCCTTCCTTCGTCCAGCCGCCTTATACTCTCTAATTATGGCGTCTCTCTCTGCAAAGTAAGTCTCCTTTCCCTTATTCAGATCCACCGCAAGCTGCTGATAAAGCTCTGCCACCTGCTTGCCAAGATTACGGCTCCCAGAATGAATCACCAGATACTTCGTTCCATCTTGCGCCTGATCCACTTCAATAAAATGATTTCCACCTCCCAGCGTACCAAGGCTCCTCTCCAGCCTTTTGGTATCCCTCAAGCTTCGATAACAGCGCAGGCTCGCCAAATCAAATCGTTCTTGCCTTCCCTCCCACACTTCCATACCAGAAGGAATAAAATGTGCAGCCTCGTCCAGACGCTCAAAATCAATCTCTCCCTTGCCAAGCTTCACCGTATACATACCACAGCCAATATCTACACCAACTATATTAGGAACCGCCTTATCCGCAACAGTCATTGTTGTTCCAATAGTACATCCCTTGCCCGCATGGACATCCGGCATAATTCTTATTCGGCTCCCTTCGGTAAATTCGTAATCACACATCCTTCTAATCTGCTCAATCGCTTCTTCCTCCACTACCTTCGCATAGCAGACAGCCGTGTTGATCTTTCCCTTAATTTCCAGCATTACACTCTCCCCTTTCCTATCGTGTGTTATCTCTATGCTCTAACACACCAATAACCCAATTTCCTTATCCATCTTTGTGCACAAAAAAAGCTTATCTACCTATCAGATAAGCGATCTACATTACACTATGCTCCTTTACCAGCTCTGTACTATGCTATGCGCCTCCGATTCCCCATATATGTATATCAAAACTAAGCCCTGCTTTTTCTTGCAGCGCTTCACTATGCCAACTCTTTAAATAAGCCAATCTACCTATCCGGGTTCCCATTCCAATTTCTCCTATCTCTATATGAAATCCAATTTAGTATAACACATAATCCAAACTATGTCACTATAAAATCACTTGTATACACGACAAATATATAAATAAACCATTTGTGAAACTACATAGTATTCAAAATAAACTCGTGAAAAACCTCGCTGAACCATATCGCATAATGAGCTTGCGAATTATGCGATACGCTTCGATGAGGTTTTCCACGAATCTAGCGTCCGCTACGTTTTTCACTAAGCGAGAGCGGGGTGACGGAGGACTATAGGCAGTTCTCCGCGCGGACCCTTCTCAAACATTACTAATTAAACTCTTCTTCTCTATCCGCCGTTATCTATACATTCTTTCCGCAGCACTTTTTATATTTCTTACCACTTCCGCATGGACAAGGATCATTCGGATAAATCTTCTTCTCCTTCACAATCGTTGAAGAAGACTTCTGCTCCTTATAGAGCTCTTTTCTTCTATCAGCACTCAATAGGTTGTCCCACATAGGAAGCTCATACAGCCAGCTTGCCTTTGCCTCCACCATATTGTAATACAGCTTTTCCTTATCATAACCAAGATTCACCCTTGTATTCTCGTCCATTTCCTCAATTGGATTTGGATTTTTCAGACTGTCATTGATGCCGTCCAGAAAACCTACCATAATATTCAGCTCACATCCAAAACGTTCGGCAAGCTCCTTTACAGTCCCTTCCACCGTCACCTCAGGCTCAGACAAAATCTTCTCATAGATTCCCTTCTCAATCAGAAAATAGTGTTCCCAGAAGGCGGTGCCCTCCTTCTCGTTCATCTCCTCAGAATATGCCTGATTTCTCCAAGTTTCCAACAATGTCATAACCAATTCCCTCTTTTCTTTATAAATTTGTTCTACCATGTATAAAGCTTTGATTTTGGTTTATACTAAAGTTAAGCCCGGAGCTGTTTCTCCATCATCTCCCCGTCTCCATGGATTCCCCCTCCAACCAGAGACGCAAGCGGGATGATGCCTGCGAAGCAGCGGGCCGCTAAAGAGAAAGAAAATACTTATCCTCCCCTTTTATAAAGAGCTTGTCACTTGTCTTTACAGGTGGCAGGCTTTTTTCGATCCTAATTATAATGTGTTTTTGTTATTTTGGCAAGCGTAAGTTCACCTTGCATATCCTGCCGCGGTGTATTATAATAGTAGTAACAGAAACGTATTATCGTCCTTCCAACAGAAAGGAGCCGAATATGAACGAACGCTCTACTGAAAAAAAAGATTCTGTACGTGTATTTTCTATTGTTGCTGTTATATTCTTAGTATGCCTATATCTGGCGACTTTATTAGCTGCCATTTTTGACCATTCTGCTGAAAAGAGCATTTTCCGCCTGCTCTTATTCTGCTCTTTGGTGCTTCCTGTTCTGCTTTATGTTTTTATAATGTTCTCCCGGATGAAAAAATAATTTACAGTAAACATTTTAATTCTTCCGGTGTACAACTATAGTGGCTATTGCAGAAATGGCATGTCACCTCGATCGGCTCGCCATCGTCGATCATTTCTTTCAGATCCTTTTTGCTGATGGTTGCAAGAGAGCGCAGGATTCTCTCTTTGGAACAACTGCAGGAAAACTGCGCAGGCATGGTATCCGCTACCTGTATGTCAAATTCTCCTATCACACGCTCCAGAAGCTGCTCCGGCGTACATCCCTCTTCCAGCATTGCTGTCACAGAGGTTATTTTCTCTATTTTACGCTCCAGCGCGTCGATCACGCGCTCCTCTGCAAAGGGCATAAGCTGAATGATAAATCCGCCCGCCTGTCTCACGGTATTATCCTTTGACATCAGCACACCGAGCGCCACAGCCGACGGAACCTGCTCTGACTTTGCAAAATAGTAGGTCAGATCCTCCGCCACCTCACTGGTGGTAAGAGGAAGCTGCGTGTGATAGGGTTCCTTTAACCCCATATCCTTGCTTACCGTCAGCGTACCATAGCCGATAGCGGCGCCCACATCCAGCTTTCCTGCATAATTGGGCGGAATCAGCACATTTGGATTTCCGACATATCCCTTGACCATTCCATGAGAATCTGCGGTGACAATCACACCATCTATCGGTCCATCCCCCTTCATCTGAATTGTCAGAAGATCCTTCTCCCCCTTCATCATACTGCCCATCATCGCCGCACCACTTAAAAGCCGCCCCAGCGCTGCCGTGGCAACCGGGCTTGTCCCATGCCTCTGCCTTGCATCCTCCACCAGATTGGCTGACTGAATGGCAAAGGCACGTATCTGATTCTCTGCTGCCGTGGCACGGACAATATAATCCTTTCTCTCTGTCATATCCAATTCTCCTTTCCTATCCTTCTACTTTCCCTTTTCCCTCGCCACAAAATAGATTCTTTCACTGTCCACGCGAGGCGCTTCTTTTGTAAATGCATCGTACACTTGTAACAGTTCCAGCCCCGCTTCCTGCAAAGCCGAGGTTATTTCCTCCACGCTATAACATCGCTGATAATGAACCTCTTCATATTTGCTATACTGTCTGCCCTCTTTTATAAACAGCGTCAGAGCATATTCATTGATTTGCTCCTCCTCATCATATTCATTTTCCCAGATAAAGCTTCCTTCTTCTCTGTTTTCCGCTATCACCCGATCGGCAAGCAGCGTTTTGTATTTATACTCTGTATTACAATCAAAGATAAAAATACCTTTTGGATCAAGATAATTATTAACCAGAGAAAATACCTGAATAAGCTCTTCCTTGCTTAAAATATAATTTATGGAGTCACAGACGCTAACGGCGGCGCGCACCGTTCCATACAGCTCAAACTCCCGCATATCTTGCATAAGATACAAAATATCCAAACCAGAATCCTCTCTTTTCTCCACAGCAACTTCAAGCATATCCTCTGAGCTGTCCACCCCAATCATATCAAAACCAAACCTAGAAAGCAGCTCCGTCATGCTCCCTGTACCGCAGCCTAGATCCAAA
This sequence comes from uncultured Clostridia bacterium, assembly GCA_947178015.1. Taxonomy (GTDB): domain Bacteria; phylum Bacillota; class Clostridia; order Lachnospirales; family Lachnospiraceae; genus RGIG8607. The sequence goes on along the minus strand of CAMWWW010000096.1, from coordinate 3,305 downwards.
AGAATTCCATCTGAAATCCCATATTCTTTTAACAAAGAAACCAAATAATCGCACCATTCTTGATAGGGTACATTATCCATAAACATATCATAGACATGGGCAAAGCTTTTGTATGCCTCCATACTCTCACCACTTTCCTCTACGGTGCAGGCTGCCTACTCTTTCCGCCTGCACTATTCCATAACCATTCAAATAACCCCTAAACAATCCGTCATCCGGCCATTTAAAATCGCCCGCGGCGATAGACCGGATGCTTGCGACCGCTATATCTTTGTACGTTCAGCGCAAGAAACGCGCAGACCTATCTGAATCGTTACACTGCTACTACTATAGCAATTTTTTTGTAGAAATGCAAGGTTGATTATTTCCTCTCTATCCCTTATAATCGAGTGGGAAATATCTTTCTCCCCACTCGCTCGCATGGATTCCTATACAATATCATGCGCCGCAACCATTAAGAAAGGATACACACCCCATGACACAGATCTATCGAAAAATTCGCATTATCAGCTTTAAACGCCTATCTTATGCCATTCTTATGTTAGGCATTACCTGCTATATTTTTTATAGTGTCCCATTTTTTGATTTTGTGTGGCCTGTCAAGATAACGGATCCAACCAATATCATTGAATTATATCAAAACGATATCTCCTGTGTGGAATTAACGGCTGATACCCTTCACTATTCCGGCTATGACTACGTGGAAAACGGAAGAATTAAGGGTTCTTATTACTATACCCTTCAAGATGGCACCTGCTTCTATTTTCTTCTGACAAACTCTCAGTGCAACGGACGTCCCGATACCTTGACGAACACCACCATCCGTGCAAGACTGCAAAGCGGCGGTAAACTTCTAAGTGAGCTTATCACAAAGATGTCTTCTGATCTGAAATGGACTCCCCAAGGGCTGTCCTCTGTCTCTTCCCGTATTATTGTAAATTCTGTGGATTATATGCTGTTTAAAAACATGCTGTTCCTCTCCATTCTTATGATGATATTTGTTATCTCATTGGTGGTGTTGTTGAACGTGCTGTCCTATATTATCTATCCAATTCTGCACCCCGCATGTTCTCGTCTGCGGCGTTTTGGATCAGTAAAAGAACAACTAACACAGATAGAGCGCGAACTCCCATTAGAACCCATATTAAAAACTGGTATTTTCACAATAACAGAACATTATCTGATTGCTTCCTCCAATCTTCAGCTATGCATCCTGCCGCTGGACAACATTGTGTGGGCATACAAGCACAGCAGCTTTCATCATTTTCGCTTTAAGAAAACACGCATTACCTACACACTGCGCGTAATTGCCAAAAAAAAGCTTTCCCTTGTCGCCTCCATGCAACCCAAGGAAGATGTAGATGCCGTGATCCTCTGTCTATCCGAATGTAACCCGGATATTTTGATTCACTATAGCAAGGAAAACGAAAATCTTGCCAGATTACACCGATAACTATGGGCATAATAACCAAATTTCTACCCTTCTATCTAGTAATTATCACAAATTTTATATTTTATCAGCAAAAATACTGACATTTCTAGCGTAAAAATGGTACAATAAAAATAGACGCATAAAATTGCCCTATCGTACAACCTTGTACGGTGGGCTTTTCACAGAAAGTGGGGTCAGTATGTTTAAAGCAGGAAGCTATATCGTCTATGGAACAAAAGGCGTGTGTAAGGTAGATGCCATCGGAAGCATTAATGTCCCCGGTGTAGACAAACGTCGTCTCTATTATACACTGTCGCCTGTCAGCAGCCCAAGTGGAACCATCTATACACCAGTGGAAAATTCTAAAGTCGCGATGCGCAGTATTCTTTCAAAAGAAGAAGCTATGCAGCTAATTCAGGAAATTCCGTCCATTGAGGCCATGAAGATACCAAACGAAAAGGATCGAGAACAGCTTTTTCAACAAGCACTTCTCACCTGCGACTGCCGTGAGGCAGTTCGTATTATTAAAACACTTTATAAAAAGCGCATCAAGCGCATGGAAGCGGGAAAAAATGCGACAGCGATGGATCAAAGATATCTGCAATATGCACAAGATCAGCTTTATGGTGAACTTGCCATTGTGCTAGATATAGAAAAAACGGAAGTAGAAGATTATATCGCTACATCCATCCGCAAACAAGACTGTGTGGAGGAATTTGAATATGAAACTTGTAGTGATTGATGGACAGGGAGGAAGAATGGGCAGTGCAGTCGTGGAGCAGTTAAGGGCCACTTGCTCAGAGCATACAATCTATGCACTTGGAACAAACAGCGTTGCCACTGCCTCCATGCTAAAAGCAGGCGCCGATTATGGCGCTACTGGTGAAAATCCCGTTCTGGTCAACACAAAGGATGCCGATATTATTATAGGTCCTATGGGAATTGTACTCGCAGATTCCTTGCTCGGAGAGATCACACCCGCCATGGCAGTCGCCGTGGGACAAAGTCGTGCCTACAAGATCCTTCTGCCTGTCAGCCGCTGCAAACATCATATCGTTGGCTGTCCGGACATGCCTCTTTCCGAATCCATTCGGTTAGTTATCAAGGAAGTGAAAAGATACCTGCAAACACCAGACTGTAAACCATAATTAACCATGGCTTCATGCTTAATATAATTAGCGTGAATTTCTTTGGGGACATCTGGGTCAGTCCGGTAAAATAACAAAAAAAATCATCTGGTGCCAGAGGGAGAAGAATCATTAACGCAAAGATCCAAGTATAAGATTTTTGTTTTTGAATCCAGCTTGTATATTTATTATACGCCTTCTCCCCTGTCACCTTTTTGACAAATTCCGATCCATATTTCCTTGCCAGCCAATAAGCGAGAATGGAACCGGCGCTGATCCCGATATAATTGCAAAGAAAGCCTCCAATGCTTCCATATAAGATCGCTCCCGCCGCGCAGCCCACCATGCCGGGCACCACAGGCACTACCACTTGAAACATCTGTATTAAAGTCAGAACAACTGGACCCATCAGTCCATAGCTTGCAATATACTGCACAAATGCCTCCGGTGAGGAGAAGCATCCATCAAACCATCCTTTGATCATCACAATAATTACGACGCTGCACAATAATACAGCCACTACGGTAAACACCTTCCGCAGCCGAATTCCCTCTTCCATTCTCTGTTTCCTCCCTGCTCTCATTCATTATACCCATTTTACAGAAGAATTTTTAAATCTGTTAATAGGAATTCTTAAAAATTGCGAAGCAATTTCCTAATAATATACAAAAGAATAAGTTTTTGTATGAGTTATTTGCATAATCATTTTCGAGAGTGGTCCGCGCAGAGAGATGCCTATAGTCCTC
>CAMWWW010000095.1 GCA_947178015.1 uncultured Clostridia bacterium | reverse complement strand
TATAACTTTTACAAAAACTTGTAAACTGCTGTAAAATATATAAAACAAAATGAAATATCATGTCTAACATAACAGAAAAAGCAGCGCCGCGAGGGGCCTATAGTCCTCAGGAACCTATTGAAAAACGTCGGCGCTTAGCGAGGTATTCTACGAGCTTAGCGTCCGTTACGTTTTTCACTAAGCGGGAGCGGGGTGACAGAGGACTATAGGTCCCTCGCGGCGCGGACCATTCTCAAAAATGAATATACAAACAGCTGTTACATAAATTTATACATTTCTGTATTTGTTTCTTTTATTTCATGGCATAAATTCAGCCAGCTTAGGCAAGTTGCCTTTACTGGCTGATGGTTATCTGCCAATTACTGGTTTAAATTCAGGGTGAGATGTCTTGGAAGTCCATCTGTCATTATGGCGGTAAGTTCTGCCTGAATCAGTGGCTTAATATAGCCGATAAATGGAGGCATCACAAAGTCTCCTGTCTCATTAATCCACTCTCTTGGCACCTTCTTCTCCACGTTGGCAATCTTATGTACATCGTATATGTCTGTCACACAGATATATGGTTCATCCGACACTCTCTTTAATGTGATCATCATGCCGTTTGCTCCCTCGAAGGCTGCTTTCACAGCAGCTCCTCCCACCTGAAATGCCTCTGTGATATCTACACGAGATGAAAGATGGGCTGCGCATCTTTGTAGTGTACTGATCTCAATCGCTCTGCTCTTACATCCAAAGGTCGATGCCACCTTATTTGCCAGATAGCTTGCTGCTCCGGTCAGAGTGCGGTGTCCAAAGGAGTCCACTTGGCTGACATTCTCCGTAAGCTCGCAGACATAGGTTCCATCTGCCATATGAATTCCCTCTGATACTGCGATCACAAGGGATGTCTTTTCCTTTAGAAGTTTCTGTACCTTGGTTAAAAAGTTTTCCATATCGAAGTCCACTTCTGGAAGGAAAATCATATCTGGGCCTTCGCAGTCCTCACAACATGCTAGTGCTGTCGCACCTGTCAGCCATCCTGCATTACGTCCCATAACTTCCATTACATTCACTTGGCTTGTCCCATACACCAGACCGTCGCGGATAATCTCTTTTGTGATGGAGCCGATGTATTTTGCTGCGCTGCCGTAGCCGGGTGTATGGTCGGTCACGGCAAGGTCATTGTCAATGGTCTTTGGAACTCCCATAAAATGGATGTTGCTTCCTATTTCCTGACCATAATCATAAAGCTTTTTAATGGTATCCATGGAGTCATTTCCGCCAATATAGAAGAAATATTCAATCTCTAGCTTTTTCAATATCTCAAATATTTTTTCATATACCTCCGGCTTATCTGTGTACTCCGGCAGCTTATAACGGCAGGAGCCAAGGAAGGACGACGGCGTGCGCTTTAAAAGCTCAATGTCCAGATCACTTCTAATATGCTCGGAGAGATCTACGTATTTCTCCTGCAAAAGTCCCTGCACACCATGAAGCATGCCATATACCTTTCCTGCTCCCCTGTCTTTTGCGGTCTTATACACACCCACAAGGCTGGAGTTAATAACCGCTGTGGGTCCTCCTGATTGTCCTACAATTACATTACCTCTCTTTTCTGCCATTTGTAAAATCCTCCTATTATGATATTGCATTTAATATTTCAAGCAGCTCCTCCTGTGTTACAGAAGAAAGTCCGCTTTCTGCCCCTCCAATAATCTTCTCCGCAAGCTTGCGCTTGTTTTCCTGAAGCCGGATAATTGCCTCCTCTATGGTTCCTTGTGCCACCAGCTTTATCACTGTCACCTTCTGTGTCTGCCCAATTCGGTGAGCGCGGTCTGTTGCCTGATTCTGTGCAGCTAGATTCCACCATGGATCATAGTGAATCACCATATCGGCTCCTGTCAGGTTAAGTCCTGTACCGCCTGCCTTTAAGGATATTAAAAATGCATCTCTCTCCCCGGCATTAAAGCGCTCTGACAAGGAAAGCCTATCCGCTTTTGGCGTCGCTCCGGTTAAGCGAAACGACGTTATATTCCTTTTTTCTAGCTCCTGCCTGATTCTATCCAGCATGGATGTAAATTGAGAAAATACTAGAAAACGATGTCCTGCACCTATTCCCTCTTCCATAAGCTCCAGCAGAGTGTCAAGCTTTGCGGAGCCTCCTCTATAATTATCATAACACAGCGCCGGATCGCAGCAGATCTGCCGCAGCCGTGTCAGCGCTGCCAATATCTGAATTTTTCCTTGTTGATACTCCTCTGGTGTACGATAACACACCTCTTCTCTCACCTTGGCGGCATACGCCCGATATAGCATGTCTTGTTCTCCCTCCATGCGGGAATATACCACCGTTTCCAGCTTTTCTGGCAGCTCCTTCAGCACATCTTGCTTTAAGCGTCTTAACACAAATGGTTTGATTAGCATCTGAAGGCGTTTTTCTGCCCTGCTGTCTTTATTTTTTACTATGGGAATCTCAAGCTCTTCTCTAAAATAAGAGTAAGAGTACAGATATCCTTTCATCAGATAATCAAAAATGCTCCACAGCTCAGATAACCGATTCTCTATCGGTGTTCCTGTCAATGCAAAACGATGATCTGCACGGATCGCCTTCACCGCCCTTGCTCCCTGCGTGGAATGATTTTTAATTACTTGTGCTTCATCGATAATCTGATAAGAAAACTCTTTCTCGATATATTGCGCAATGTCGCGCCGAAGTAAATCGTAGGAGGTGATATAAATCTGCACCCCCTGCTTGGCAAAGCTTTGTTTTCGTTCCTTCTCGCTTCCGCTGACCGCCAGCACAGCAAGCTCCGGCGCAAAGCGATGCAGCTCATTCTCCCAATTATAAAGTAAGGATGCTGGACAGATTATCAATGCGGGCTTCTCAAGCTCCTTCCTCACAGACAGCAATAGCGCGATGACCTGTATGGTCTTTCCAAGTCCCATCTCATCTGCCAATATCCCTCCAAAGCCGCACTGGCTCAGAGCTTTCAGCCAGCGAAACCCAGCTTCCTGATACCCTCTTAAGGTTCCCGCAAATCCCTCCGGCGCTTTCTCCTCGCCGCCAACTTCCCCGCAGGCAAGGATCAAACGCTTAAATTCTTCACTTTTTATCGCCCTATGCTCGCCAAGCACCTCATCCAAATACATAGCGCGGTAGCTGGGAACCAAAAGCCTTTTTTTCGCTAGATCCCCCGCTGAGAGCTTAAGCCCTTTTGCCAGCTCAAAAAATACTGCCAGCTCCGTGTCCTCGATTCTTACAAACTCTCCTTTTTTCAGACGATAATACTTCTTTTTTAAACGATAGTTTTTTAATAACCCCTCCAGCTCCTCCTTCTGAAAATCCCCGGTATCTATCGAAAGATCCAGCTTATCTCCCTCCACGGACACTCCCAAAGAAAACCTTGGCGATGGCAGTATGCGAACAGCCTTAAATGCCTCTGACAGATATACCTCCCCAAGCTGCATGAATTGATCCATGCCCTCGTCCAAAAGACGAAATATCTCCTCTTCATTATACAACAAAAGCTTCCCGCTGTCCAAATCATAATACTTAAAATATTGCTCCACCGTCTGACGAATTCTATATTCTCCGGGATAATCTCTACATATATGCACAGGAACGCTGCTTCCCTTCACTGGATTGAAAGAAAAATCCTCGTAATGAAGCTTTTCCTCACAGGCAACAGCCCCATCTTCACAGACGTCAAAAGAAAATTCCACTTTTACGGGCTTCGGTGTATAGGGGGCAAGATTAATCTCGCCGGCATCTAACTCCACATAATCCATAATGCGCGGCAGAAGCTGACCGCACAGCTTGGGCATATCATGCCTGCTAATTTCATAGGAAATCTTCTTTCCCATCCTGCCAGCCTCTCTTAAAAAGGCTCTCATTGCCATAGTGAACGCATAACTGGTACAATCTATTCTGCCAGCCTCCACCACATACAGCCGCCTATCTCCCTCTATCACTGTCACGATCTCGTCCATAGAAAATCGATAGCCGCCCTGCTCCCTCGTTAGGTGAAGATGTAATTTTGGATCATCCTCCACAATTTCCGCCATATATTCATGACCAGCGCCGTCCACAATTTCAATCCTTCCACCTAGATACAAAGCCAACAGCCGATCCGCCATCTCTCCTGAAAGACAAAGCTCTCTGCATTTCAATCCTGTTTCTGGAATATAGGGATGATACTGACGATAATAGCGAAGCTCCCTCTCCACCATCTCCATAACCCAAAGAAGCACCGGCTGATTATCCTCTTCAAAATTCCACCTTGCATGAACCAAATTTAAAAATTTGCCATACCGCGCCGTTTCCTTCGCTTTCATGCGAAAATAAAATTCTGCCAGATCCTTGAGTATATAGGATTTACTGGAACTGCCAATGCGAAAACTCACCGTTGCCTTTCCATTTCCCATGCGGAGTATCGGCATCAGCCTTACTCTTCCCTCGTGCTGTGTCTGCATTAACTCTGTGATTCCCTGCTCCCCATACTCCTTTAATATTTTCTGCAGCGCCGGAGAGGTCGTAAGCTCCGGCTGTCTTTTCCGGCTAATCATAGAGTAATAGGCTATGGAAACAGCCACGATATGGCGACACAATCCTGAGCGACACGCCATACAGCTACAATGCCAGCTATGAAAATCTCCATTTAAAAGGCTTAACCTCACCTCATAACAACTCTCCCCTTCCTTGACATGTGCCTTTAATGTCACCTCTCCCTTCCAGAAGCTTTGCACCGCGTCAAGCTCGGTATCAGGCACAAGCGCCTGCCCCGCCATATACTCATCCTGTCCCAAACACCTCCTGCTAATTGTTTCCAATGTAAACATTCTATATTATCGTCCCTCCGGCAAGCACATGCTCGCCATAATACAATACCAATGCCTGTCCGGGCGTCACAGCCCGCTGCGGCTCATCAAAAATACATTCCAAGCTATCCTGTTCTCTTTGATACAGACGACACGGTGCCCCCTTATGGTTATAGCGTATCTTTCCGACAGCCCTCATCCCATCTGCAACTGCCGCCTCCGCCATAAAATTCAGCCTATTTGCCGTCACACATTCCGAATAAACCTGCGTCCCATCTCCAATTACCACCTCATTGGTTTCTGGGCGTATCGCCAGCACAAACACCGGGTACCCCAGAGAAAGATTCAGTCCCTTTCTCTGTCCAACCGTATAATGGATAATCCCCCTATGTGTTCCAATGATCTCGCCCTCTGGCGTCACAAAATTTCCCTCTGGTAACTTTTTCCCCACACTTCTCTCAATAAATCCGGCATAATCCTGATCTGGCACAAAACATATCTCCTGACTGTCAGGCTTGTGCGCCACTTTAAGACCAATCTCTTCTGCTATCTGACGTATCTTCGCTTTCTCATAATCCCCCACCGGAAAAAGAGTGCGGGAAAGCTGCTCCTGCGTCAAATTATACAGTGCATACGTCTGATCCTTTTGTGCCGTAGCTGCCCTGCGTATGCTGTACCTGCCATTGGGAAGCTTTTCCACCCTCGCATAATGCCCTGTGGCAATATAATCTGCGCCAATGGCAAGACTCCTATTTAGCAACGCCTCCCACTTAATATAACGATTACAGGCAATACAGGGATTCGGCGTCCTCCCCGCACAGTACTCAGCCACAAAATAATCCACAACAGATTTTTGAAACTCCTCCTTAAAATTCATCACATAGTGCGGAATTTCAAGCATCTCTGCCACTCTTCTGGCATCTTCCACAGCCAAAAGCCCGCAGCAGGCATCCTCCGCGTCAGAATTCTCCCCCTGCCAAAGCTGCATGGTCACTCCAATCACTTCAAACCCTTGCTCCTTCAGCAAATACGCAGCAACAGAAGAATCCACTCCCCCTGACATGCCGACCACTACTTTTTTCTTCTCCATAACGCCATCCTTACAAACAATATTTCGCCGATAACCCTTCTGTATAACAGTATAGCATAGATCGGTTAGATTTACCATGTTATTTTACAAGACAATTTTCTTATATTACGCCAGAATACAACTTTTTGAGAAATCGATCTTTTCCCATACCTCATAAGAAAACATTTTTCTATCGCCTGATCTATTCGCGACTCATGCACCGCTTTAGCGTTTATTTCCTCAGCACGAGTCTGTACGAAGAAGAGCCGCCCGACTCACTCAGGCAGCTCCTCCTCTTCATGGATATCCTTCTTAGGCTCCTCAAGCCCTTCTATTGTAATATGATTCTTCTGCGCATAATCCCACAGGGAGGCATGAATGGCTTCCTCCGCCAACAAAGAACAGTGTACCTTTACCGGAGGCAGTCCATCAAGCGCCTCCATAACCGCCTTATTGGTAATGGCAAGTGCTTCTTGTACCGTTTTTCCTTTTACCAGCTCTGTCGCCATGCTGCTGGTCGCTATCGCTGCCCCGCAACCAAAGGTTTTAAACTTTGCATCTCGTATTACCTGATTCTCGTCAATATCCAAATAAATCCGCATAATATCTCCGCATTTTGCGTTGCCCACTGTGCCCACTCCGCTCGCGTGTTCTATCTCTCCTACATTCCGCGGATTTTGAAAATGGTCCATCACTTTTTCTGAGTACATAGTAATTCCTTTCTATTGTTCTTCTCGTTCTGCATGTTTTCTTATAAAATCTTCATAAAGCGGCGACATATCGCGAAGCTTTCCCACTATCTCTTTGATTGCCTCCACCGTTTCATCAAGCTCTTCCCTTGTTGTTTCATAACCAAGCGTCAGGCGGAGTGAGCCATGTGCAATTTCATGCGGAAGCCCAATCGCAAGCAGCACATGAGAAGGGTCCAGCGAACCAGAGGTGCAGGCAGAACCGCTGGAAGCACAGATATGTTTCATATCCAGCATAATCAGCAGAGATTCTCCCTCGATAAACTGGAAGCTGAAATTCACATTATTGGGAAGCCGGTTCTTTCTGTCTCCATTCACTCTCACATATGGGATCTCCGACATCACTCTTTCTATCAGATACTCTCGAAGCTCAGTCTCTTTTTGCCGCCTCTCCTCCATATCCTCAAAAGCAAGCTCCACCGCTTTGCCAAAACCAATAATTCCCGGTACATTCTCCGTACCAGCACGCCGTCCACGCTCCTGCGCTCCTCCATGAAGAAAGGAGGCTATCTTCACTCCCTTGCGAATATAAAGAAAACCAACTCCCTTCGGTCCATTTAACTTATGCCCGCTGGCACTTAATAGATCGATATGACATTCCTCCACAGAGATTGGTATCTGTCCATATGCCTGTACGGCATCTGTATGAAAATAAATATGGTGTTGTTTTGCTATCTCACCAATCTCCTTCAGCGGCTCCAACGTGCCAATCTCATTATTTGCAGCCATTACAGATATAAGTATCGTGGTTGGACGGATTGCGTGCACAAGCTCCTCTAAACGAACCCTGCCATTTTCATCCACATTGAGATATGTCACTTCACATCCCAAACTTTCCAGATACTGACAAGTATGAAGTACGGCGTGATGCTCAATCTTTGTTGTAATAATATGATTTCCCTTATTCCTGTTCGCCTCAAATACTGCCTTCAGTGCCCAGTTATCCGCCTCGCTCCCTCCGGCTGTAAAATAGATCTCCTCTGGTCTTGCAAAAAGCGTGCTCGCGATTGTCTCACGCACCTTATTTACCGCAGCGCGGCTCTTGGATGCAAGTCCGTAGACAGCGGACGGATTTCCATATTCCTCCATCAAAAAAGGAAGCATCGCGTCAGCCACCGCAGGCCTCATCCGTGTCGTCGCGGCATTATCTAAATATATGATATCTTTCATAATTCTGGCATCACTCCTCCTGCTATTTCATAGTATTTTACTAGGATTTAATTTATCATATCACTAAATTTCCATGCTGTCAATAGCTGCCATGGATCACTGCACTATAGTATAT
>CAMWWW010000094.1 GCA_947178015.1 uncultured Clostridia bacterium | reverse complement strand
TTTTTATTACCCCAATTTCCAACAAATGACTAAGCTTTTTATTAATAGTCCTTCTCGTCTTACTTACCATCACAGATAATTCCGTAGCGTTAATACAGCTTCTGCTCCCCATAATTGTTACAATGTCCTTTTCAACTACATCCAGCTTATTCCAATAATTCGCAATTTTCTTTTCAGCAGTTTCCGTTTGCCTTGCCGTTCTTGCATATATATCATAACTGACTTCATTAAATATTATTTAAGTGATGTTGATAAAAACACTGTCTGAATATTTATAGTGTCTTAATCCAGAATATCCTCACAGTCATAATTCATATTGATATGAATTTTTCTATGGTATAATACACTTTATCCATATCTTTGAAAAATTCATCTTGTAATCCAATGCTATTTCTCTTATAATCAAATTAAAGATTCATATATACATTTATTTTAAAGGAGGATCTTATTATGGCAGCACTGCCCCAGATTTCGGAAGCGGAATTCGAAGTTATGAAAATTGTGTGGAAATATGCTCCTATCAACACCAACGAGATCACAGAACGGCTCGTCAAAACCACAAAATGGAGTCCAAAAACCATCCAGACATTAATCAAGCGTCTTGTGACAAAGGGGGTTCTCTCTTATGAAAAGCAAAGCAGAGTTTTTGTCTACACCCCTCTTTTTAAAGAAGCGGACTATATTGGTCAGGAAAGTAATTCTTTTCTAAATCGTTTTTATAATGGAAATATTGCCGCCATGTTATCTGCCTATATTGAGAACGACAAGCTGTCTGAGTCTGAGATCTGTGCGCTTCGCTCTCTTCTATCCAAAAATAATCAAGAGGGAGAACATTGATATGTCTGCCTTTTTTATTCGATTTGCCATCTGCAATCTTTTTATCAGTGGCGCGATCGGCATATTACTCGTCATAAAATATCTTCTGCGAAACGTCCTGACAAGCCGTATGCAGTATAATTTATGGTTTTTGTTGTTTGGACTGCTTAGTGTACCGTTTCTCCCCATTCGGCTCAATCCTCTGTCCGTCCTTTTCTGGTTCCGTCATGTGGATAGCGCCGCCTCTGCCTTGCCTGCCGCTGCTTTTGAGCAGGATGTGCCGCACAGCGGCAATATTTCTGCGGGCTGGTTCCACGATTTTCCTATCTATGCCAGTCAGGAGATTCCTTCTGTGTTTGGGATGCTTTTGGGTATCTTGTGGATAAGCGGATGTCTTTTTATGTTGATGGCGACGATACGGGCAAAACTTCGCTTTCGGGCGATAAAAAAATCCTCTCTTCCACTTGAGAATCCTCAGGTACAAGCATTGTACCGCGCCTGTCTGCGGGAGTTGGGAATAAAGAGAACGATTCCTGTCCGCAGCACGGCTTATTTAAAATCTCCTGTGATAGAGGGACTTTTTCTTCCTTGTATCTATCTGCCGCTCCCTTTGGTCTGTGGTGATTCTATGGGAGAGCTTCGCTATATGCTGTTGCATGAATTGTCCCACTATAAGCACCGGGACGCGATTGGCAGCTATTGTATGAGCCTTTCTTGCATTGTTTATTGGTTTCATCCTCTTATCTGGCATGTGCTAAAGGAAATTCAAAACGATCGGGAGATCGCCTGCGATGCTGCTGTCCTAAAGCTGCTTACGGAAGATTCCTATCTTTCTTATGGAAATACTTTGATCAATTTTGCGGAACGATTGTCCTTCACTCCTTTTGCTCTAGGAATCGGCGGAAGCATGACACAGATGAAAAAAAGAATTCTCCATATTGCCGATTTTCAACCTGCCTCCAAGGCAAAGCGGCTGCGCGGGCTATTGGCGTGTTTTCTGGTGGCTGTTCTTTTGTCTAGTTTTGTGCCTGCCCTTTCTCTATATGCCGCAGACACAGACCGTTATTCCTTTGACCAAATAAACCGCTCGATCTGCTCTCTTGATCTTGATGCTGTCTTTGATGGCGGAACTGGCAGCTTTGTCCTATATGACCCTTCCACAGATATGTGGCAGATCTATAATCAGGACCTCGCTGTTACACGCATTTGTCCTGCTTCTACATTTAAGCCATACAGCGCCCTTTTGGGCTTGGAAGCTGGTATTATATCTCCCGAACAGACCACCCTTCTCTGGGATGGAACGACTTATTTATATGAAAGCTGGAACAAGGACCAGACGTTATTTTCTGCCATGCAAAATTCCGCGACATGGTATTTTCAGTCCATTGATAAGCAGCTTGGACTGTCCGCCATCCGTTCCTTTGTGCGTTATACTCAGTACGGAAACCAGAACGTTAAGGGAGATACCTACTGGCTTAATTCTTCTCTTTGTATCTCTCCCGTTGAACAGGTAGAGATGTTGAAAAAATTTTACTACAATGAATTTGAATTTTCCCCTGAACATATTCAGTTGGTAAAGGACTCCCTTTTTCTCTTCTCCACAAGCGATGGCTCTCTCTATGGAAAAACGGGAACGATAGAATACAATCATCAAAATACTACAGGCTGGTTTATTGGTTTTCTTGAAAAGGAGGACCATGTATATTTCTTTGCGGCTGATATTCATAATAAAAATGGGGCTGCTGGCTCCACCGCTGCCGAGATTACTCTGTCGGCTCTGTCTGAGATGGCGCTGTGGACTTCTTCTCAGGATGAAGTGTACAAGTAGGATATGTCAAGATTCTGCCTCCTAAGGAGGAGGTAGAATCCTGTGCATCCAACAAAATCATCTCCACTGTCCGCATCTCCACCTCACCACACTGGCTTGTGGCAAGCTCGCCGCTCTCGGCGCATACGAACGCAGACATATGAATATCACAATACTTTGTAGGCGCTGTTCCTTTGGCAAAATATTCTGTCTGTATGCATCCATCACAGAGTTCTGGCATGGGTAGTCTCCCGGACTTAATGCATACATCTACACTCACAATATTTTCTGGCTTTACAAATTCGATATAGGGAAGTTCTTTATGAATCCTTGTCATCACCTGTTTCCAAATCGTTTTATGGAAGCTTCTTTCCCCCTTCTCCAATTTATCATTATTATCATAGCCCGCCCAGATTCCCGCCGTATAATATGGCGTGTATCCCATAAACCAGATATCATTATACTTCGAGGTTGTGCCTGTCTTTCCCGCTACCGCCATATCTTCAAAATATGCCGCCGTGCCTGTTCCCTTTTTTACCACGTCCTCCATCGCACTCGTCAGCAACCATGCTGTGGTCTCCTTTATCACTCTTTTCGCCATCGGCTGTTTCTCTAACAATATATTCCCTTCGCGATCCATCACTCTTGTATAAAAAACTGGTTCTGTATACACTCCGCCATTGGCGACAGCCGCGTAAGAGGCGGTAAGCTCCAAATTAGAAACACCGTTTGTAAGACCGCCAAGCGCTATTGGCTGGACAATGTCCGAATTTCCATTCTCATCCATCTCTCCCACCAAGCTGGTAAAACCAAAATTAAGCAGATATTGATAAGAAAGCTCCGGCGTAAGCTCGGTAAGCGTCTTCACTGCCACTATATTCATTGACTGTTCCATTCCTTTGCGTAATGTGCTAAATCCCTGATATGCCTCCCTATCCCAGTTTCGCACGGATTCCCCATTCCAATATGTATACGGCGCGTCATATTGTGTGGAAGCTAATGTCATACCTCCCACATCCAATGCAGGCGCATAAACTGCCACTATTTTAAATGTAGAGCCGGGCTGCCGCACGGTATCAGTCGCCCGATTAAGCACCAAGCTCTTCTCCTTCTCTCCCAGACCTCCCACAATCCCTTTGACAAGTCCTGTCGCTTGCTCCATCACCACCATAGATGCCTGCGGCTGCACAATATAGTCCATTTTCTCATAGACAGCATCACCTTCCTCCGTCACAGCAAGCCTGTACTGCTCGATACACGACTCCGCTGCCTCTCTATTATCAAAGAGCAAAGAAGAATCTCCTGTTGTCTCTTTTCTATAAGCTAACAAATGTTCCTTGCTGTAATGTCTTTGTTCCCCATCCTGCTTTGTCACGGTCAAAGCATAATCCAGTCCAATCTTTGCTGTATCTGGATAGTTTTCCTCTTTTCTCATCTCCTCATCCATAATAGATTGAATCTGAGGATCTTGCGCACTTTCTATCGTAAGTCCTCCATAGTAAAGCAGATGATATGCCTGTTCATATGTATATCCCCTGCTTTTTTGCAGATCCTTGATTACCTCCCGAATCACGGTATCCACATAATAAGAATACACACTTTGCTGCTCGGTACGTTCTTCCCTATATTGAATCCTTGTATACACATCATCCGCCAAAGCTTCTGTATATTCCTGCTCCGTGATATAACTCTGCTCCAGCATCTTGGCAAGTACCAGCTTCTGCCGATCCCTGTTATTTTCAGGATAGCGGACAGGATTGTATGCCGTTGGATTCTTGGCAATTCCGGCGAGCACAGCTGCCTCCGAAATGCTTAGATCTGCCACCTTCTTTCCAAAGTAACGATCCGCTGCCACCTGAATTCCCAGACTATTCTGACCCAGATTAATGGTATTTAGATATGCTTCCAAAATCTCATCCTTAGTCATAATCTCTCGCTCCAGCTTAAGAGCCAGATATTGTTCCTGAAGCTTTCTTATTATCTGCTCCTTCATGGTGGTCTCACTCATAAAATCAAAGACATTATTCTTGATAAGTTGTTGTGTGATTGTGCTCGCTCCTTCTGAAAAATGAAATCCGTTCTGTACCCCGCGTATGCCGGCCCGCACAATCCCACGTATATCTATTCCATTGTGGTTATAAAAACGCTCATCCTCTATAGCAATAAATGCATCTTTCACACAGGATGGCATTTGTTCTATATCAACCCAGATTCGATTCGAACCCTCTGCTATTAAATCTGCTATTTTATTCCCCTGACAATCCAACACTACCGATTTATACCCTGACGGAATAACGCTATCTCTGGTAATATCCGGCGCCTTTTCTATCACATTATGCAAAATTCCAACGCCTATATATAATACAAGTATTATAGAACCAAGCACTGTGCTCCAAAAAAACGTTTTAAAAAAAATTCTGACAAGCTTTCTTTTTTTATTCATCCTTTTTTTCTGATTGTTCATCTAAGCCTCCAAAATAATAGTCAAATATATCTCTGCCCGCTGAAGTTGCGTAGGAAGAACCATATCCATTGACAATCCGCACTGCTATGGCGATCTCCGGCTTTTCTGCTGGCGCATAACCGACAAACAGCGCATGATCTGGCTTCCATGCTGACTCCTGCGCTGTTCCAGTCTTGCCCGCGATCGTATAATCCCTATCCTTTAATGCAGTATTGCTTTGGGCAAATCTTGTAAGCCCTTCCTTTACCGCAGCCCACGCGCTATCGGGAAGCTCTGCATAATCGATTGGAATATTCTCTGTTTGTACCAGATTTCCCTCTTGATCAGAGATTCCTTTTATCAGAGAAAGAGAGAAGAGCTCGCCTTCTGTGGCAAGTACATTCATATAGCGCGCAAGCTGAACGGTCGTATAATTATGTGTTCCCTGACCGATGGCGGACGGAATTCCATAAGCGTCTGTGACCTGTGGTTTTGACTCCGTAATCTCTATTCCACTTTTCTTATCCAAATACAATAAGGACGCATATCTCTGCAAGCACACCAACGCTTTGGAATCACTGTATTTGCCATCTTCTGCCGTGCCAAGACGATACATGGTTTCACATAGATAGTCATTGCAGGAATGTTGTATCGCAGCAGCCGCATCTGTGATGTTCCCATGCCCAAAACGATTCCAGCATTTTAAAACAGGCTCCACCTTATCGAAAGTCCCATCGCAGACAATCGCTGTTTCGGTCGAGATCACCCCTTCTGTCAATCCTGCAAGAATTGTTACCGGCTTAAATGTCGATCCGGGCGCTGTCTGTTGTTGTGTGGCTCTGTTGTAGAGCGGCAGAGAAGCATCATTTAACAGCCTGTTATAATACTGTCCGTCCACGTGATTGGCAAGCCGATTGTTATCATAACCCGGATAAGACACACATGCCAGTACCTTTCCCGTCGCACTCTCTACCACCACCGCCGATGCCGAACACGGATCTAATGCAAGCTGCGCAGGTGTGATTTCAAGCTGAGCAATCTTCTTTTTTATCAAGGAAAATGCATCCAGCCTTCCCGCAATAAGTCTCTCATAGTCCCCGTCTGCTTTATCAAGAATTCCCTGCTCGTACAAAAGTTTACATATATCCACGCCAGTAATTCTATCCTCATAAAGCATATAGCGAAGCAGCCGCTTATTATATTCCTGATTTTCTTCAAGCTCCCTTTCCAGCCTTTGTATCAAGAATTGATACAGCTCATCCGACGCGGTATACTGACGGATAGAATCCATCGTGCCAGAAGCAATCCAGCCATTTTTGATCGCATACAACAAAAATTCCCTGATACTAATCGTATTTCTACGGTTCCACTGCACATAAACCAAGTCCGATGTATCCACCGCACTCTTATCCAACAATCCACTCTCCTCCACAAGATAAAAGAGAGAGTCTTGCATCTCCTCAGATAGCTTTCCAATATCTGACGTCCTACCTGAAAGCTCTATGTGAAGCTGTTTTGCCATATCCCTTCGCTTTTGTAAAAGTTTCTCCGCTATCTCCTTCTCCACATCGGAAGCTTTATAATCAAACAGCTTATCTAATGAGAGTATCTGATTTTCCACAAGAGCCAAATAAACATTATAAACAGGGATGCGAATATCTGACGCATCCGAAACAGATGTCTTATCAAACCTTTTTGCTGAAATCATATTTTCCGTAAGAATCTCTGCAAGCTTTCGCTCCAAAATCGAATAGATCTCTGTCTGCAATTCTTTATCAATCGAAAGATAGACATCTCTCCCGCTGACTTCTTCCTTTCTTGTAACCTCATTTCCCACAGGCCGCCCCACATGATCCACCATCACCTGCTTTTCCCCGTCTTCTCCTTGAAGCACATCCTCAAACTCCTTCTCTATCCCTATCTTTCCAACAACAGAATTCATGGAATACTTATCATCCAACGCACGAAACTCCTCCCACTCCTCCGCCGAGATCTCTCCGGTATAGCCCAAAATATGAGCAAATGCCTCTCCTCCCGTATAGACGCGCTCCCATCCAGATACAATATCAAATCCCGGTAGCTGCAAACTATTTTCTTGTATATACACAGCGGTTTCCTTTGACACATCATAGGCGATGACCACCGGCATATATTTTCTATATGCATATAACGACAGCATATATCGGACACCGACCACGGCAAGCATCTCTTCCTTTGTAAATGTCTCTGGCAGCCCATAACTCTTTCGCTCTATAGAAGAGTATGGTTTCTTTCCCTCCCCATAGAGAGCAAATCCATCCTCTGATGCCAAATATTTTAATAAATCCTCTGCACTGATGTTTTTTTGCGCCTCTGTCATATCCTCTGGGTCTGCCTCCCCAAAAATATCCGCCTGAAATCTTGCCCTTGCACTGCCCGTCACCGTGTACTGGCAGATATGATTGCTGTCGATCTCAAGCTTTAATCCATGATCCACCTTCTCACCCTGTTCTGTTAGCTTCTTTATTACATGATAAATACTGCTGTTTAGGGAAAGCTGCCTCTGTCTGTTGGACGCATAGATAGTATTGTCTGTTATTGTCACAGAATAAACCAGCCGATTGTATGCAAGAAGCTCGCCGTGACAGTCATAGATATTCCCTCTTGTCCCGGCTACTCTCACAGATTTTGTGATCGCCTGTGCAAACTCATCCGCATATCGTTGCCCATTTACAATCTGAAGCTGCCACAATCGATAAGCAAGAATTGAAAACATGGACAAAAACACCAACAATAAGATAAGAATCCTACCATTCTTTTTCATACAAACCTCCCAAAGATTCATAAGTTTTTGTAAAGGTGATTTATGTAATCATTTTCGAAAAGGGTCCGCATA
>CAMWWW010000093.1 GCA_947178015.1 uncultured Clostridia bacterium | reverse complement strand
GTTCTGGTACACTTTCTCTTGCCATACGAAAAAGTTTTGAAAACAGTATAGGATACTTTATCAAAAAGTTGTAAACTGGTGATCTGTTTTTATTTAAACTACTTTAAATGCTCCTTTGCAGTAAAAAAACAAACGTGTCAAGAATACCGATAAAAGCAGCATGGACAGTGCAGCTATTTTCCTCAAGGAACCTATTGAAAAACGTCGGCAGTTAGCGAGGTAGTTCACGAGCTTACTGTCCGCTACGTTTTTCACTAAGCGAGAGCGGGGTGACGGAGGAAATAGCTGCGCTGGCTATGCGGACCTCTCTCATAAATAATTCAAAGCCCCTTATCCTATCAATTTGAGTATATTCCCAATCCAAAGCATCAAGCAGTTATTGTTATAGATAAAGCTCAATATCACACTATCATGTATCATTTCCAATATCTGCTGTCCTGTTTTTGTGGCTCCAAAGGCTGTTATTACAAGACACATAACCCAGACTATCACAATTCCCTGCAAAAATCCAACCGCTAATCCCGCTGTTTTATTAATCCCTTTTATTCCGGGAACTCTCTCAATGATATCTGCCATAACAAACACCACCCTGACCAAAAAACCGGCTATAAGCAATGTTCCGATAAAAGAAATCGCATTCAATATCATACACGCAAGATAACTGCTGATATAATCTTTAAAACCATTCACTCCCAGCGCCTGATAAATCACAGAGTTATTGTCCTCTATCAGCTTCTCCCTGATAGATTTGGGTAGCGTCAGATGATCGATAGCAAAGATCTCATCTGTCCGAGTATTAATTGCCATATTAAGCTCTGTGTCAAATATTTGATCCACAAATTCTTCTGTACTTTCTTTCAGTGTTCCATATAGCTCTGTATTATTCATTAAAAACCGGCTGACATATGGATTCAAAATACCCACGATTATGATGGTCGCAACCATTGCAGCCATGGATAATGCTATTTTTAAAAATCCTTTCCTGTAGCCGTTTAATGTACACAAAGCCAAAAATGCCACTACCACAATTAATAAAAGCTTTCCTGTCTCCATGTTCTCTCCATTTCCAGTCCAAATGCGGGCTTTCCTTTTCACTTTAAACGTATTTCACTGATAGAGGAGGGTGTGATAAGTGTATATCTGCTCTCCACTATGTACTTAAATAATACTATATTTTTTTCAAAAGTATAGTGAAATTTTTCCACCCCACTCATATTTATTATTTCACAGGTGTACTCATTATATAACACCACACTCTGATCTGCAAAAAAAGCGTGCGTATATCTTTCTGTAAATGTTTTCCCTGATATCCCGCTTACTGGTTTTCCATCGGCTGTATATACTCGGAGCTGGAACAGTGCCCCCTCCCCCTCATGTGCGATAATTAATCCTATGTAGGAACGATTGTAAAAAACCGAATGAATTTTTTCTTCTATTGGAATCGTCGCTATAATCTCTGGTATCTCTCTCATTCGAAACAGCACGAGCTGGTTATCTGCAAAAGCACAGACCGTGTCATTATTGATAAACTCTATCATCGGCACCAAGGAATCTGCAAATTCTTCTTGATATGTGCCCACCAGACGCTCTACATAATCCTGCCCTACATCGGAAAAATTATAAAATTCTACTACGTTTTCAAGAGAATTTCCTATAATATCGAGAGAGGAGACCGCCATCTTCTTTCCGTCCTCCGACAAGGAATAGGCAAATGGATAGCCTTCTCCTTCCAGAGAAGTTTTATTTCCTACCAGCTCCTCCCCTTGTGTATCAAACAGCTTAATATAATTGTTGCCGGAATCCTCCATCATAACTGCCACAACACCCTGCCCTGCCACACGAATGTTTGAGATGGGATATTGTGTTCTTACCTCTCCCTGATAGCCGGAACGATTAAAAATATAAACCTCATTTCCCTTCTGAGCTGCCAATGCCACATAATTGCCACATACATCGACAATTGGATTTTTGATCTCATAAGCTTGTCCCCAGATCAAAGTACCATTTTTATCCATGCAGGAAATTCCATCCATACTATAACGGAGAATATAATCGCCATATGCTTTATATTCCCCGTTTACTATCTCCGTAAGCTCCGTGACAGACATAACATCATAGCCCGTATATATCAAATGCTTTCGGTAATATTGATATGCACCAAACACTCCCGCTGTGGCAACTATCACCGCTGCCACGAGAGCAAGCTTTTTTCCACGATGAAACCATATCTTTTTTTCAAAAGAATGATCCTCTTTCTTCTCCCTCTCTTGCAGGTATTTTTTGATATTTATCATTCACTACCTCCGTGCTGCACTATTTCTTTTGATTTTAGCATACTTCTTGTACTTATGGAAGGTAAATTTCCTGTCCGGGATAGATTTTATTCTCATCCTCAATCCCGTTTGCCTCTTTAATTGCTTCTACCATAGTATCTGTATGATACACCGCTATGCTGATTGCTGTCAATGTCTCTCCCTTTGCCACTGTATAATAGGTTCCTGCTTTTGGCTCCATCACCGCTCTTGTGGGTTCCTCCGTCTTCGGCGTCGTCTGTACCTCTGGCTGTGTCTGCTGCGGTTCTGTCTCCGGCTCGGTTGGCGCCTGTGTTTCTGGCTCCGATTCTGTCTGTAGCTCCGAAGGGGTACTCTCCTCTGCCAAGGTTTCTGTTGGTTTTATTTTACCATCCACCTTCTCCACCATCACATTAGCCGGCACCGTATCCTTCTCCATATCTTCTTCCCTTGTATCATTCTTTCCGCCCAAAATATTCTGTGTCAGAGAATTAAGCGCTGCTTCCATCCCCTTCATCTTATCATAATTGTTCATCATCGTCACGCCGATCGCAAGCACTACTACTGCCAGAAACGTACAGGCACTGTAAAGCGCCGCCACCATTCTCTTTTGAGAACTGTTCTCCTTTTTTTCCTGAATCAATGCGCGGTAATTTCCTATTACCTTATCCTGCGTGCCGTCCTCCACAGGCTTGCCCTGCTTTTTTTCCACCATATATGCCTGCATACATTCGTTTTTTTCATAATAGATGTAATAACCGCTCTGCCTTGCCAATGCGGCATTGTGATAAATATAAAATTCCTCCTCCTTTTCCTTTGCGTCGGCAAGCAGCAACACTTTATTCACTCCTGCAAAATTATCTACATGTGCCTTGTACAATCCCTCATCTATCTCCAGTGCAGAATCATTTCTAATAAGAAACCAGCCCACTATCTCAAGCTCATTGAAATATTCTTTGATGTTCTCATAAAGACTTGTCCATGTCTCATCCGAAAAGATAATGGAGTTCCCGGAGAATAGTACCTGCTCAGCGGTCATGGCCCCGGATATAAATATGTAGGTGATTCCTTCACTGCATTTTACTGTGCCAAGCAGCACCCCTGCTGTATTTTCTTGTTCTGGCTTATCCCACAATTTACCGATATAAGTCATCACATAATCTTCTACGTAGATTTTCTTTTTATCCTCCCCGCTCCCTATCTGGCGTACATTCCTTGGCAGGCGGATTGCCGACGAGGACATATCCTGTGCTCTGGATTCATCACTGTAAATAATCTCAATCATAACTCCTCCTTCTGTGCCGCTTTATGCACAAAGCCACATTATATTCAGAGGTATCATAGCACATTTCCCTTCGGGGTTTTATCGCATCCTGTCGGTCAAATCGGTTTATTTATCGCCGCTTTGCGCTTTTTTTCCGGCTTTTTTTGGTTCTGTCGACCAAGGATAAATTATTTTTTGTCAAAGCTTCTCCGCTTTCGCACGATCGTGTCGCACGTTTTTTTCGCTCTGTTGTCTATAACAGCCTCGCTGCGGACATACTTTAGATATTCTGCGCTGTACGAATCGTACCGCAATACAGCGGCATGTATGAAAAATGTTTTCTGGCAATTTTCAAACATGCTCTTGATACGAATAATCAGAAAGGTGGATACACTATTGAGTCATTATAATTCCAATCATTTTGGATGCGGCTTTGCCGTGGGACAGGAGCTTAGAAAGCTAATTCGTGAACATCCAAAGGCTGGAGCCCCCATCGTCCTTCTGTGTATCGGAACAGACCGCTCCACCGGCGACAGTTTAGGCCCCCTTATTGGCTACAAACTCTCTCGGCGCAAATTGCGGGGCTTGACCATCTACGGCACCCTTAACGCTCCTGTCCACGCCATGAATCTTGAGGAAACTTTAGCCAATATAAAAGAGAAGCACCCCGACGCCCTTGTTATAGCGGTCGATGCTTCCCTCGGAACCAAATCTCACATTGGACAAATCACGCTCGGTGTGGGCAGTTTAAAGCCGGGAGCCGGCGTGAACAAAAAAAATCTGCCAGAAGCCGGCGATATTTTTATCACTGGCGTCGTCAATTTTTCTGGCATGTTTGACAATATGCTGTTACAGTCTACCAGACTCTCTGTCGTTATGCAGATGGCAGACTGTATCAGCCTTGGTATTTTCAGTGCTCTGCTTTATAAAGAGCAAGAGCTTCTGCGACAGTAGATGCTCTATTTTCTTCCATCAACACAATCATATCTGACAGAGCTCGCTCTGTCACATAGTCCTTTCCAAGAAATGCTTCATAGTTCGCAGTGATATGCTTATTAATATCCTTCACCAAGCTGTCCGCCTCCCTAAGGCTTTTGTTTGCCTCCTCCTGCTTTATGCGCAGTGCGGTCAGCTTCTGCTGATATCTTCCCTCGATCTCCTCTATCAGCATATATTTTGTCGTTTCCTCAAAAACCGTCAAAGCATCCTGTTTCTCATCCATGCTTCTCTTGACCTCTGCCTCAAGCTCACGGATTGCCTCATCAAATTTTTCCAGATTATAGCCCTGCTCATTTTTATCCTTGAGAATCACATTTCGGATCGCTCGGATCTTTCGGTTATTCGCGCCAATTCTATCCCGAAGTGCGCGCACCTGACGGATTGTCTCCCACTTCAGCATTTTTGTCCTTCTCACTACAATCTGATAGCACAAAAAGAAGAACAGATAACATATAAAACAGATGGTGAGCATAGCAAGCGGCACTCTGGCAGATTCAGGCATAAGATAAAAGATAAGCAACGGCAACGCCAACGTCACCACAAGATAGGACAATGCAAATATCAAATATTCCAGCACTCCCTTGGGAGAAAATAAACCAAAATACAATTTCGAATTGCACAGCTTCGGCAGATGATTTTCTTTTAAGATGCCATAGATCTCATCCTGCGTCTTTCGGTTCTCCTCTTTTAAATCGGCTGTCTCTACCTCAATTCTTCCTGCGATTCCTTTGTCCTTTGCTTTCTCCCGATCTTGGCGCACTCTGCGAACCTGATCCTGATCCTTGCGTATCTCCCGATCAAAGCTCGCAGAGATTTCCTCCTTGCGCTTTTTGACTGTCAGGTCTGACTCATCGCGACACGCCTTCTCCTCACCCTCAATATCACGTTCCAGCTCCTTAATAGAATCCTGAAGCTGCTCCCTGCTTCCCTTCGCTCTGTTCAGCTCGCCCAAAACAGACAGGGCATCCTTTAAATAATCCACATTGCTTGCCAGCAGATTTCCATTCTCCATAGATGAAGCCTCCTTTATGTATTCTATATTAACAAATCGGACAAGCTTCGACAATAGAATTTATAAAAATATTATAGGGTATGTGTGAATTTTATAAGGATATTATAATCTATATGATAAAAAGTATACGAGCCGGGAGATGGAGAAAATAGTAATAATGATGATGCCGTCCTCTCTCCAATCCCATTTTAAATTCGCAGCAGCATATCGCCTTCTTTTATCAGTCCTTTTTTTCTCATAAATTCCGAAATTACTAATGTTACAGCCGCTGGGAGTATAAAATGCAGCAGTAAAATCTCTCCCAATAGTAATAATCCCGGCGTCGTCTGGCTCATGACCTGCCATGTCATAATCTGTCCTACAAATCCGGCTGTTCCCATACCAGAGCCTGTCGCATTGCTGGTCATTTTAAATACCATCGTACCCACTGGTCCCAATATAGCACTTGCCAATGTTGCCGGAATCCAGATAATAGGCTTTTTCACAATATTGGGAATTTGAAGCATAGAAGTGCCCACTCCCTGTGCAACTAAACCGCTCCAGCGGTTCTCTCGAAATGAAGCAACTGCAAAACCGACCATCTGACAACAACAGCCAACTGTGGCAGCCCCGGCAGCCAAACCGCTCAGATTGAGCGCTACCCCTATGGCGGCAGAACTGATAGGGAGAGTTAAGATCATGCCCATCAGCACAGATACGACGATTCCCATAAGGAACGGCTGCTGTTCTACGCCCCAGTTTACCATTGCCCCCACTCCTGTCATAAAGCTGGAGATCGGCGGTCCGATCAACAAGCCAATCACAGATCCACAAAGAATTGTCACCAAGGGAGTGACAAGGATATCAACCTTTGTCTTTCCCGCTACCAAATGCCCCGCTTCAATTCCTATGTATGCGGCAACAAAAGCCCCCAGCGGCTCTCCCGGTCCTGCAAATATCATTGCCCCTGTTTCTGTCATCACTGTTCCTGCAAGTATCTTTCCTGCATAGCCCCCAACCAGACCCGCTGTAGCTGCCGATAAAGTAACAAGAGGACTTTCTTTAAATTTTGCCGCCACTCCCACTCCAATACCTGCACAGGTTGCAGCAGCAGCCATTTTTCCTATTAAATATAAAAATTCCCCGGCGGCTCCCGGTATTAAATTTCCGATTTGTTGGATAATGGTTCCTACAATCAACGTCGAAAATAATCCCAGCGCCATACCACTCAAGCCATCAATGAAAATTCGATTTAACAACCTTTTTAATTTATCCATAATTCTTCCTCCCCTTATCTGTATATTCATGTGTCTTGTCATTAAAGGGGAGTATAACATTATTTTCTCAGAAATGCAAGCATATTTTCTATATGCCCCTTGTTCTGTCCCATCTTCTGTGCTATACTTCCAAAAGAATATGCGGAAACGTAAGAATTACAATAAATACAAGAAAGTGAGAACCGATATGTTTCGTATGTGGGCAAAGATTTTTAAAAATAATCGTATGTTGCGCGATACGGTAATAGAAAATGATACCATTGGCTTAAATAGAACGCGGAAGGTTTATGATGCCCTTGATTCTGTTTGCTATCAGTTTGATCTAAGCCGTCCTGTCTGGCTTGATAAGAATATTTCAGATTTTAAACGCTGCAGCAAGGTTCGTTTCCATCAAGACAGTTTTATAGATCACATTGACTTTGACTACCTTGAACTGCAGGTTATTGAAGAAGACTATTAATTATCTTTTGTCTCTTTTTTCTTTGCTGTTATACATCCAATTGTAAAGGCAATAAGCATGAAAACCACTCCTGCTGCCTGTACAAGCATCACGGCAGATATAGAAGCCTCCGCCAAATCATAGGCGCCTTCCTTAATCACTGCCAGCCACATGGTAAGAAAACCCAAGGGAAGGGTGTACATCTGAGCTATCACTGTCAAAAGATACGTAATTTCTGATTGTACCCCTGAACAAACAATTGCCGCAAACACAACAAAGCACAGAATTCCAAGCAGATTTCCCAAAAGCACTGCTTTCCAGATAGATCGAAACCTTGTCATATACACAGACCCGACCCAGCCCCAGAACAATAACAAAGTAAAAGGTCCCGCGTACATCCATATATCCCCTATTACCGGAATATACAACATAACATTAAACAGATAGCCTATTAAAATCGGAGATACTGCCAGCAGACACAGCATAATGCTCTCTCTAATTTTATCTTTTTTTGTATCCAATCGTTTTCCCTCCAGATTGTTATAAGAATTATCCTATTTTTAAAAATAATTATAATACAGTGTATCTCACCCAATCCTAAATGTCAATAACTTACTTTTCTCCACCCCACGACAAACGTAAATGATAATACAATTTTATTTTAGTTAAAGATGACATATGTAACTTGTAATCAGTGCTGCCAAAGTTTAAGATATTAGTATCCTATCAAGAAAAACAACACCAGTTTACAACTTTTTCATTCATCTACTTGTTTCAAACATAACTGTTTCAA
>CAMWWW010000092.1 GCA_947178015.1 uncultured Clostridia bacterium | reverse complement strand
CGAGGTTTCTCACGAGCTTAGCGTCCGCTATGTTTTTCACTAAGCGAGAGCGGGGTGACGGAGGAAATAGCAGGGCTGACTATGCGGACCATCCTCGAAAATGATTATACAAATCTCCTATACTTTATTTAATACATAATCATATTGTCATTTTCGATATCAATTTTTACTCTTTTTTCTTTTTTGCATTTTGTCCGAACAACATGACAATCGGTTTTTATAAAGATGCTTCTAGTGTTTTGCGTACTGCTTTTATAAATCCCTCTGTATTTAGAGATTCTACATAGGATAAATTGGTGATCAGTGCCAAATCTTTTGTCATTTTTCCAGATTCTACGGTATCGATGCATGCTTTTTCCAGCTTATCTGCAAATGTGGAAAGCTCAGGGATGGCGTCTAATTCTCCGCGCTTTCTTAAAGCTCCTGTCCATGCAAAAATAGTGGCTAGTGGATTGGTGGAGGTTTCTTCTCCTTTTAGATGTTTATAATAATGTCTCTGTACGGTTCCATGTGCTGCCTCGTACTCATATTTTCCATCTGGTGATACCAGAACGGATGTCATCATGGACAGGGAGCCGAAGGCCGTCGCCAGCATATCGCTCATTACATCCCCGTCATAGTTTTTGCATGCCCAGATAAAACCGCCGTTTGAGCGAATTACCCGAGCCACTGCATCGTCAATCAAAGTATAAAAGTATTCTATGCCAAGCTCCTGAAATTTTTCTGCGTATTCTTTCTCGTAGATCTCTTGAAAAATATCTTTAAAGGTGTGATCGTATTTTTTGGATATGGTGTCCTTGCTGGAAAACCATAAATCTTGTCTGGTGTCCACTGCAAAGTTAAAGCAGCTTCTGGCAAAGCTTTCAATGGAGCTGTTTAGGTTATGTATTCCTTGAAGAATTCCGGGGCCTTTAAATTCATGAATCAGCTCGCGCACCTCTTCTCCATCTTCTTTTGTGTAGACCAGCTCGCATTTTCCAGCACATGGGATTTTCATCTCCGCGGCTTTATATACGTCTCCATAGGCATGTCTTGCGATTGTGATGGGCTTTTCCCAATTCCGAACGTATGGCTCAATTCCTTTCACAATGATCGGAGCGCGGAATACGGTTCCATCCAAGATCGCTCGGATGGTGCCATTTGGACTTTTCCACATTTCTTTTAAGTTATATTCCTTCACTCTGTCAGCGTTTGGCGTGATGGTTGCACACTTTACTGCAACTCCATATTTTTTTGTCGCAAGTGCGGAATCGATCGTTACCTTGTCATCTGTCTCATTGCGGTATTCAAGTCCCAGATCATAATATTCTGTTTTCAGCTCCACAAATGGGATTAATAGCTCCTCTTTAATCAGCTTCCAGAGAACCCTTGTCATCTCATCGCCGTCCATCTCCACCATGGGAGTGGTCATTTTTATTTTCTCCATATCGTTCCTCCTGTTTTTTTGTTGTTATTTCATCCGTCAAACGGATTCTTTTCTTTCTGCTTTGCCGGATGCCTCCAATAAATTTTTAAGCCCATAATTGTCTATGTTCTGCACTGTGCTCAGCACATGTTGATGTGCAAGCTCCTCTGCTCGTTCGGGCTTTTTTTCTTCGATTGCCTGCAAGATCAGCCGGTGTTCTTTGTTGGACTCCTTTGCTCTTCCTTCTGTCGCCAAAGACATGCGGCGGACTCTCTCCACATAATGATGAAAGTTCAACATCATATGTTCCATAATTCTGCTTTTTGATGCCTGATATAAAATCTCGTGAAATCTAGTATCTAGCTCGCAGACCTGTGTATAGTTTCCCTTCTGTGCATAAAATTCTGCAAGCTCCACATTTTCTGCAAGCTCCTTTTTCTGCTCCGGCGTGATATGCTCTGTCGCCCATCTGGCGCAAAGTCCCTCCAGCATGGAGCGGGCGGCATAAATATCCCAAATATCCTGCTCGGTAAGTCCTATCACATAAGCTCCCTTATTTGGAATAATACGAACCAGTCCCTCTAATTCTAACTGCCTTAGTGCTTCTCTCACGGGAGTCCTACTTACCCCAAGCTCATGTGCCAGTGTATTTTCTTTCAGCTCCTCCCGCTGTTTATATTTCCCGGATAAAATTCCTTCCCGAATTTCGTGAAATACTCTTCCTCTCAGGGAATAATTGTCACTTATGTCCATAACCTGATTCCAAGCTCCTCACAGCTTTTATCAATCACCCGTAAAAGCTCCTCATCTGTCAGCACGGTGACGCGCCCGCTTTCATATTCTGCATCCACCCATTCCTTCACCTTGGCAACCAAAGCAGAATTCTTATCTATCTGCTTCTCTCCTTTTCGCTTAAAATAGGTATTGATCCAATGTGCGATTCCGGCAAGACCGGAGGTGTTGGAGACTGCGACAAGAACCGGCCGGTTTAACAGCTTCTCTGTGTCAAATATATTGTAGATCTCCTCATTCTTCAGCAATCCATCTGCATGAATCCCTGCGCGGGTGACATTAAAATTCTTTCCGGCAAATGGCGTTCTTTCTGGAATCTGGTATCCGATCTCCTTCTCAAAGTATTCGGCAAGCTCTGTGATCACTCTGGTATTCATGCCGTCCAGTGTTCCCTTTAGCTGCGCATACTCAAATACCATCGCCTCCAACGGGGTATTTCCGGTTCTCTCTCCAATGCCAAACAGCGAGCAGTTGACGCCGCCTGCACCATACAGCCACGCTGTTGTAGAATTTGTCACTGCTTTATAGAAATCATTGTGTCCATGCCATTCCAAAAGCTCCGATGGCACATTCGCATGTGTCGTCAAACCATAGATAATCCCCTGCACACTTCTTGGAATCGACGCTCCTGAAAAATTCACGCCATAGCCCATGGTATCACAGGCACGAATATGAACCGGTATCTTGTATTCTTCCATCAGCTTCATCAGTTCCAGTGCAAATGGAATGACAAAGCCATAAATGTCAGAGCGGGTAATATCCTCAAAATGACATCTTGGACTAATCCCTGTCTCCAAACATTCCCTCACAACGCTAAGATAATGATCCAGCGCCTGCTTTCTTGTCATCTTCATCTTATAGAAAATATGATAGTCCGAGCAGCTTACAAGGATTCCTGTCTCCTTCATGCCAATCTCCTTGACCAGCTCAAAATCTTTCTTGTTGGCGCGAATCCAACTGCTGATCTCTGGGAATTGATAACCGCGCTCCATACATTTGTACACGGCATCCCTGTCTTTCTTGCTGTATAAAAAGAACTCAGACTGACGAATAATGCCGTTCTCTCCACCAAGCTGATGTAGATAGTCATAGATTGTCACTATCTGCTCTGTAGAATACGGCGCTCTTGACTGCTGCCCATCACGAAAAGTCGTGTCTGTTATAAAAATATTTTCCGGCATATTGTGGGGAACAACACGGTTGTTAAATGCGATCTTCGGCACCTCATCATACGGAAACAAATTCCGAAAGATATTAGGTTCTTTTACATCATTTAACTGATAGATTGGCTCCTCCAATGATAAAAGATTGGTATGTTTGTCCACTATAACTTTTCTTTTTTCCATAGTTCTCCTCATTTCTGTGCCACTTTACTACGCTATTGTATCGGTATTATTGTATACAATGATACAATGCTTGTCAAGCATTATTTCCATCTATTTCCCAGCACTTCCCATTTACAAACATATGTTTTGTATATTATAATAACCCTATCCGCTTATGGTTCATCTTTATGTCAAAGTATTTTTATATTCTATATCTTATTCAGAAAGGGGATTTACCTTGGAAAGCATCTTGTGCGTTGATATGCCAGTACAGATGATTTCTTGTACTGACACAAATGGAAAAATTACACCTTTGCGTTTCCGGTTCCGCGACAGAACAGGGGAGCTTATCACCATTATTATAGATAAAGTACTATCTGAGGATCAGGACAGGAATCGAGTGGGCATCCATTTCGCCTGCGCCGCCACACTTTACGGGACACAAAGAACATTTCGCCTGTGGTACAATTACTTTGCACATGAATGGCGTCTGTCACGCTTATAGAAGTATACACAGAGGCAAAACAGAGGGAAGGAAGTAGAAGCATTTGCGAGAATGATTCTACTTCTCAAAAAGCTCTGTCTCCTCCTGTTTTGCAACTGCATCATATCCGCTCAATGCGTCAAACGGCGAAAATTGTGCTGCGCGCTTGATAAGCGCCATCTGCGGATGCTTTTTTGACACATGGTGCGGAAGATGTATGATAGCATCATAGTCTCCTTCTTTTTCCCAGCTCATGCTCGATGACCTCCAATTTGGCGATTGCGTTCTATTGTTGTGGCGCCTTCTTGTAGATTCATACCTTTTACTATCGCATTTTTTCCATATTTCTTTTTTATAGATAACACGGCCTCCTGCAATTTTCTCTCCTTTGCCAATTTTTCTTCCTCCGCTTTTTTCTTTTTTTCTAATGCTTTATAATCGGTAAATAGATCCAACTGCTCAAATTTTTCTGTTTTTTCCACTTTCGTTTCATCCATCAGATGATTTGCCGCCACTGTCACCCTGCGTACATACAACGCTGGCTGAACAATTCGTTTATATAATTCCATAACAGCATCTACAATAAGCTGCGTCGAAGAGGTCCACCGATTTAGATTGGCTGAGCCATGTGCATGTTTTGGAACTTTCCTGCCATACGGATCTACTGTCACTTCTCCTCGATAGTTGTCCTGAATGGTAAGGTTCGTAAGATTATCTCTATCATAGCCAATGGTAAGAACCATCTGATCTGTCACCAGCTTCTTTTCCACCAGCTCTAAGACAAGCAGCTCGGTCATTTCTCTCACAATTAATTGTGCTTTGACAAAATCATAGGGATGTTTTAGCACTTGACCGGAGCTTAGAGATTTGCTTTCCGGCTGATAGTCTTTTATATGCTTGATTGTGACGGGCTCCCATCCCCACGCATGATCGATTAAAAGCTCTGCATTAATGCCAAATAGCTTGTACAAAAGGTCTTCATTGTAATAGTCTTCCTCTTTTCCCACAGAGCACCGTGCTATATCTCCCATGGTAAATAAGCCTGCTGCTTCCAGCTTTTTCTGATAGCCACGTCCCACTCTCCAAAAATCTGTAAGAGGTCTATGGTTCCACAGAAGTCTTCGATAGCTTTCTTCATCAAGCTCTGCTATGCGGACACCATTTTTATCTGGAGCAGCGTGCTTTGCCACAATATCCATCGCCACCTTGCAAAGATATAGATTTGTGCCAATTCCAGCCGTGGCTGTAATTCCTGTAGCTGTCAGAACTTCTTGCACTATCTTTGCCGTCAATTCTCGTGCTGTCATGTGATAGGTATTTAGATATTGCGTCACATCCATAAATACTTCATCAATAGAATAGACGTGCATATCTTCCGGGGCAATATAGTTTTGATAAATCTTTTGGATAATCGCGCTGTATTCCATATAAAAAGCCATCCGAGGCGGAGCTATCAGATATGATAGCTCCAGCTCTGGATGAACCTTTAATTCCTTAGTGCAAAAGGAGGAACCCGCAAATATTCCGCCCGGTGCACGGTCTCTTCTTTGTATATTTACTTCTCTTACCCTCTGCATAACCTCGAATAGTCTTGGTCTGCCAGGGATACCATACGTTTTCAGAGAGGGCGATACGGCAAGGCAAATGGTTTTATCTGTCCTTGTGATATCGGCAACCACCAGATTGGTAGTAAGCGGATCGAGCTGCCGCTCTACGCACTCCACCGACGCATAAAAGGACTTTAGATCGATTGCAATATAGCTTCTCTGCTTCTCTTCCATAGAAATCCTCCCATCTTCTCAGCGAAGCAACTCTTTAATATCCAACATGCCAAATCCTTGTCTGCTGCTCTCCCAGCCTAGATCTGCGGCACTCTCACATAATCGTCTTTTTACGTCGCCATTGGTCAGATAAGGTTCCCTAGACAAAAGCAATGCCGCCGCCCCAGATACGATTGGTGTGGACATAGAGGTTCCGCTTTTCTTTATATAAGCATTTTTGCCCATGCGGCTTCTCCTTGCCTGACAGGAAACTATATTGGAGCCGGGAGCCACGAGATCTGGCTTTATAATACAAGAATAGCTTGGTCCTCTGCCCGAATAATCCGATATAATTCTTCCTGCCACCTCCACCTCTTCTCTATTGTCCGAAGATCCCACTGTAATCACCTTGCGGCTGATTCCCGGCATGGTGATGGTATAGGGATCGGGACCATTATTTCCAGCGGCAACACACACCACCAGCCCAGCATCCCACGCATGATTGACCGCCTTCACCAACTCACATTCTTCATCCTCCTCCCCTTTCGCCACCGTCCCCACAGAAATATTGACAATGCGGATATGATACCGCTCTTGATTGCGGATCACCCACTCCAAGCCCTTTATCACAATATCCACCGAACCATTTCCACTATAGTCCAATACCTTGCAGGCAATCACGGAAGCTCCGGGAGCAATTCCCCGATACAATCCCTTAGACATGCTGCCATTTCCCGCCGCAATTCCTGCTATATGAGTGCCATGCCCGCAGTCATCATACAATCCATGTCTATGATAAACAAAATCTTGAAAGCATATAATTCTATTTCCAAAATCTGCATGCGGGTATATTCCCTCTCCTGTTAAGTAAATGTATGCCACTCTATCGCGATCTTTTGCCCTTCATAGACCACAATGCGCCGGATATAGCGCTCAAGCAGCTTATCGCTTATCTCTATCTCCCATTCCTGCTGATCCTCCTGCTCTCTTATATAGCGCTTAAGCCTGTCAAGCATCTCCCTCTGCTTCTCTATCTTTCTCTCCAGCATTTGTATCTTATCTCCCTTAGAGCAGAAATTTTCCTCTTTTTCCATAACAAATCTCTGATATTCTGCAAGCTGTCGCCTTCTTAAACTCGCGCGCTCTCTCAGGTATCCTTGAAGCACTTTTTCACATTCTGCTAACTGACTAAAAAATTCTTCTCTTTTTTCCTGTAAAAGCTGCTTTCTCTCCCCACTCTCTATAAGTTTCTTTTTTAATTCAGATATTACATATGTCTCCAAATAGTTTGCACTGATTTTCTCAACATCATACCCTGTAGAATTCATATATCTTTGATGGCAACAAAAGTATGGCTCTAAACTGGGGCGATACCGAAGATTTCTCTCACAGCCGCCGCATACCACCTTGCCAATGAGCGGATGCACTGTTCCTTTGTCAGATGCTTTTCTTTTCCTTCCCTTTTGCACCTTCTCAAACAGCTCCCTGTCTATAATAGGCTTATGATGATTCCTGTACACCTTCCATTGATTCCGCGGCTTTTGATGTGTTTTGCCATTACTGTCCTTCTCATATCTCCCATATACCATATCACCTACATAGATGCGGTTTTCGAGAATATGACAGATCGAGGAGGAAGACCACAAAAATCCCTTTCCCTTTGGGTTCCTTGTCGTTCTCCTCTTTTGTATCTTATATGCAATCGGAGTTTTCACCTTCTCCTGATTCAACAGTCTTGCAATCTGTACTGACGTATCTCCCTGTGCAGCAAGCAAAAAAATTCTTCTTACCAACTCTGCCTCGTCCTCCTCAACTGCAAGCATACCATGCTCTCCTGACACCTTTTTATAACCAAAAGGACAGCTTCCGCTTATGTATTCTCCATTTTCTTTCTTCACCGCAAGCGAAGCTCTCACTTTACATGACAAATCTTTGCTGTACAGATCCGACAACAAATTTTTAAAACCCACTTCCATATCAACCATACATCGCTTCCCATCTTTGCTGTCATATCTATCCGTAACGGAGATAAAACGAACTCCCATAAATGGAAAGATCTGCTCCAGATACGTTCCGAGCATTATATAATCCCTCGCAAATCTGGAAAAATCCTTCACAACAATACAGTCGATCTCCTTGCGCCTGACTGCTTCCAGCATACTTTGAAATCCCGGCCGCCTGTCATTGGTTCCAGAATATCCATCGTCTATGTAAACGCTGTCTTTGATACAATTTGATTTTTCCTTAAACTCCATGATTTTTTACCGATACCCCGTGATTTTTTATCATACTCCATGATTTTTCCTATACCCCGTGATTTTTCCCCATACTCCACGATTTTTCCTATACTCCGTGATTTTTC
>CAMWWW010000091.1 GCA_947178015.1 uncultured Clostridia bacterium | reverse complement strand
ACGTTTTTCACTAAGCGAGAGCGGGGTGACGGAGGACTATAGGCGATTCTCTGCGTGGACCTTTCTCGAAAATGATTAGTAAGTAAAATTTACAAAAACTTATTCTTTTCTGATAGCTGTAAACTTGCATAGAATTTCCTTTATTTCAAATTTCATTGACAATGAAAATGCTCCAGTGCTAGAATACTAATAACCAGTTTAAAAAGCTGACAAAAGCTTATTCTACAATTATTTGGAGGTGTTTACAAATGGAGCTGCGATATAATTTAACCATTCAAGAATTAATGGATTTTTTTAGTAAGGAGCATAAGGGATTTTCAGAGAAAGCTATACAGAAAACAGAACAGACAATCGGCGTTTCGCTGCCTGTTATTTATAAAGATTTTTTGTTAAAATATGGACAGGATATTATCAACGATTCTTATAATCACATCTTCTCTCCCAACGAAATCTGTACTTCCTATTTTGAAATACAAGATACGTTAGATAATGTACTGAAATCGGACTATGAACAGGCAGTCCGAAACGGAACTTCGAAAGAAGAATATGCTGATAATCCATACTTTACCTTATGGCAGCTTCCAAAGGAGCAGTGGCATACCATCACACAAAATTATGTGCTGATATGGTGTGAAAATCAGGGCGTTTGGAACGCAGGATTTCTTCTTCAAGATTTGTTGGACGGCAAGGAGAATCCGCCGATTTATCTTGGAATAGACGACGATATTATCGAATTTGTAAAAATTGCAGACAACATAGAGCAATTCCTTATCTCTATGACGTTAGAAGCAGCAGGATATAACATGGATAAATATACAGAAAAAGAAGAGATCGTATCTGTTCTTTCTAATGCTTCGATAGATTTAGAGAAATTAAAAGCTTGCGGGCATATCGGTACTTGTCTGGACAGTTCCAATCAAACCCTCTATTATCTTGTGCAAAATACCAACGACGCCTCTCTGACTTTAATGCGTCTGCAAAAAGAAGATTTGCTTCTATGAAGATGAAACTATAAAATAATTATCATTCCTATGTAAATCAAAACATAAGCAGGGAAGCTCCTCGTTTCTTACAACGGAGAGCTTCCCTGTTTATGATCCATCAAGTCACTGCCCTATCAAAAATTTTTTCAACTTCCCCTTCTTTCTACTATTCTTAAATACGCCTTTGCCGTGATTAAATAGCTCAATCCATAGATTACAAAAAATACTAGCAGGACACCACAGCTACATTTTATTACCATTCCTCTGTCAAAAAGTGAGATTGCTGACAACAACAATGTGGTCATTGGCATAGCTGCCATTGTATGGCATACTGCTCCAAAAATCGGCAAAAAGAATACTAACAGCACTTGTTTTGCTATTGTATGGTGCACCTCCTGACGACTCATACCAACCTTCTGCATAATATCAAAGTTTTCCCTATCCTCATGTCCTTCTGTGATCTGTTTGTAATACATAATAACAACCAGACAAATCATAAACAATAGTCCAAAGAAAATTCCCAGAAATAATAGTCCGCCGTACATCGCTCCCATATCCAGCTTTCTTTCTATGTTACTTCTATACCCTGCGTTTGGAAAATAACTCTTCAATTTTTCTGCAAATATAGACTTTGCCTCCGAATCTCCAGTCACATTAATGATAGTACGAAGCACTTCATTCCCAAGCAGACTGGAAAATTCTTCTGGAAGAGCATGATAGTCCTTCACTACCACCCAATAATCTTGATTGAACGTATTTTCCTGCTTTTTCATACTTCCCGGAAATCCGGCAAGCATTTCTTTTATCGTATATTCCTCTCCAAGAATAGAAAAAGCGGAACCCTTATAGTCCTGTCCATTGCTGTACAAAAATAACTCGTGATCGCCTAAAGTCTTATTTTCCCCTGATGCCTGATTATATTCCTCCAGCGTGACAAATTCTATCTCATATACATGCTCCTGCCACCATTCTAAATCTTCAGACGTCTCCATCTTGCCGTCTTCTAGTTTAACCAACATACTTCTGTATTTATAAAATATTGTGTCCGCCTCGGCAAGCCCGCACTCTGCCTTAAGCTCCTCAACAGCGGCTTCCACTGCTCTCTTGTCCTCCTCTGCATTGTCCGGCTGACAATCCATGCGTATATCGTAAGGATTCAGAAAAGCAATCACTTCCTCCATCCCCAGATATAAGGACAAGGTACAAGATAACGTGATAATAATCATAGTGGAAAAAACACAAATATAAACAATCCCCGCAGCATTTCTTTTCATCCGATAATACATACCACAAACTGTGATAAAATTTGCCGGCTTATAATAAAAGCTTTTTTTCTTTTTTAATAATTTCAGCGCCATCACGCTGGCGGAGGTAAATATAAAATAGGTTCCGATTACAACTAGAAAAACCGCCAAAAAAAAGTTCAAAAATATTATCTGATCCATCGAAGCGGTGATTGACAAAAAATACCCTGCACCCAGAATCAATACGCCGCCGATTGCAAGCAGCCCCAGAAACTTTGGCTTCTTCTCTCCTCTTCTGCTGTCCGCAAAAAGTTCGATCGGATTTGACTTTCCAACCGCATATAAGCTAAAGGCAAGATTAAATAGCGCCGATACCAAGAAAAATACCGCTGTAATTTGAAATGCTTTAAACGAAAAAGGAAATTCATTTAAAACGGGAATCTCTAACATATAAAAGAGCAGCATAAAAATCAGCTTTGAAAATACAAGCCCAAATAACATGCCTCCCAATATAATAATTCCCGTCGTTACAATACTCTCATAAAACATCATAACTGCAATATGTTTTTTCTCAAGTCCCAGAATACTGTAAAGTCCCAACTCTCTTTTTCTGCGCTTAATCACAAACCGATACGTATAATGCAAAAACGGAAATACAATAATATTTAACAGCACAAATCCCAGCATCAGCATCACATATGCATATTCCGCCCTCGGAAGAGTTCCCATAATAGGATGATAAAGGATAGAAGTAAAAGTAAAATACAAGAAGGAAGAAAATATACCAGCTCCCAGATAAGGGAGATACAGCTCCTTATTTTTTGCAATGCCAGTACAGGCGAGTAGGGGAAGCACCTTATTCTTTCTCATTTGCATCACCTCCCATATGAAGCAGAGTGAGCGTATCAGAAATTAGCTTATACATCTCCTCCTTTGTATGTGCGCCCCGGTAAATCTGATTAAATACATTTCCATCCTTGATAAACAACACACGCCTTGCATGACTTGCCGCGCTGATGCTGTGCGTCACCATAAGGATTGTCTGTCCCTCTTCATTTACCTTGGCAAACAGCGATAAAAGCTTATCCGCCGCCCTTGAATCCAACGCCCCTGTCGGCTCGTCGGCAAATACTATTTTAGGCTGCGTAATCAGGGCACGTGCTGCGGCGGCTCGCTGTTTCTGCCCTCCCGACACCTCATAGGGATATTTTTCAAGCAGTCCCTGAATTTCCAGCTTCTGCGCCAGAGGAGAAAGACGATTATACATCTCCTGATAAGGCACCTGCGCCAATACCAAGGGCAGAAAAATATTATCCTGCAACGTCAAGGTATCCAACAAATTAAAATCCTGAAAAACAAAGCCCATATTATCTCTGCGAAATGCGCAGATATCTCTCTGCCGGATCGCTGTAATATCCTGATTCTCCAATAACACGCTCCCCGCGCTCGGCTTATCCAAGGATGCCATAATATTTAATAATGTCGTTTTTCCTGAGCCAGACTCGCCCATAATCGCCACATACTCGCCCTTTTCCACCGAAAAGCTAACATCATTCAAAGCACATACTTTCATTCCG
Source organism: uncultured Clostridia bacterium (assembly GCA_947178015.1). Classification (GTDB taxonomy): domain Bacteria; phylum Bacillota; class Clostridia; order Lachnospirales; family Lachnospiraceae; genus RGIG8607. The sequence goes on along the minus strand of CAMWWW010000091.1, from coordinate 4,465 downwards.
CCCATACGGCTGGTATAGACTTTCTTTAAATTCTTAATTTCCAATAACGCCATGCTAAAACCTCTTTCCATCTCTTTCTATTTAGAAAATCTAAACAATCGGATTCGTTTCACTTGATTTTCTTTTCTCTATTATAACGAATAAAACACAGAGATTCCATGGATTTAGCTTACAGCTTTACTGGACAGACTTACAATTTTGTAAGATTTATTTGCTATTGTTATCGATACGGTTTAGCATAGTAGTCCGCTCCTTCTGCTGGGAAATCTCCCAGAACATATTTTCACTCTATTTCTGGACTAAAAAGCTGGTCATAATTGATTGGTTTATAAAATAACCTTTCTATTTCCTGAAAGCTTCGGTTCCCCATTCCCAGTATCCACATCAGTTTTGTAAATACTGCCTCAAAATTCATATCATACGCTTCCAGATATGGTATTTTTCCGCTCAAACGTTTTCCTACTTCATAGGTTGACAGATTGCTTCCCTCATATGTCACCTGTGTTGTCATAACTATAATTTTAGACCCTTCTCGGTATTGTTTCACCAGATTTAGAAAATCCCCGATCATGCTATCTGGTATACCTCCCACGCCAAAGCTCTCCACCACAATGCCGTCGTATTGTTGAAATATAGACGCAAGAATTGCCGGATGTATTCCCGGTGTGAGTTTCAGCGCATACACCCGCTGACTCATGGACCGGTAAAAACTCACCTCTTTCTCATTCCTCTCTGTGGGAAGATAGCGCACGATTCTGCCGTGCTGCATGGAGGCGAGCTCTGGAAAATTTATGCTGGAAAATGCATGGTAGCTAAAGCTTTTTGTCTTTTTCGCTCTTGTACCTGCTATCACTCTGCCATCAAAGATCAGGCAGACTCCTTGACTTTTTTGATCCGCGGCATAGATAATGCTGTCATACAGATTTTTCTTGGCATCGGTGATCTCCATCTGAATTGGCTGCTGTGATCCAGTGAGCACAATCGGCTTGGAAGAATTCTGTATAAGATAGGATAGTGCCGCCGCCGTATATGCCATGGTATCGGTTCCATGACAGACGACGAACCCATCAAAGCTCTCATAATGTTTTTCAATCGCCTCTTCCAGCTTAAGCCAGATGGTGCTATCCATATTTGTGCTGTCCAGATTGCAGATCTGTATTGTCTCCAATATAATATCGGATTCTAGAGAGGGCAAACAAGATAGTATCTGCCCTGCATCCAAAATCGGTTCTAATCCATATTCCGTTTTTATAGAGGCAATCGTGCCTCCCGTAAATAACATTAATATTCTTCTCATATCTTCGCCACATCAACCCGATCTATCATAATATTTAAAATCTCCGTATCTGTCATTTTCATTCCAACTCTGCCTATATAACCCATACTCTTGATAGTATCCTCTATATCTTCCTGTACGATTCCTTCTCCCGGCTGGAAGGATACATGCTTCATCGCCATATAGTGGGCAAGAATGGCAGCGTCCACCGCCGAGGCAATCTTCGCTGCACAAGAGGATTTTGCGCCGTCGCAGACGATCCCTCCTACATTTCCAATCGTATTGATAATGGTTAGTCCAACCTCCTCATATGTTCCGCCACGCAGGTAAGTGATCGCCGCTCCTGCGCCACATGCAGCGCTGACTGCCCCGCAATAAGCCGAAAGGCTGCCAATGTATTTTTTCTGATGAATGGAAATTAAATTTGCTACAACCAAAGCACGATAGAGCTGTTCCTTCGTCGCATCATATTCTTTTGCGTACTCTATTACGGGCAGCGATACTGTCATGCCCTGATTTCCACTTCCAGAGTTAATCACTACCGGCATAGAACAACCTCCCATCCTTGCGTCAGAGCCTGCCGCCGCTTTTGCTCTAGCGCGGGTCCGCACATCATTCCCAAACACATCGAGCAGCGTGCGCCCAATTTGCGCACCGTAAGGATGAATCACTCCCTCCTGCGAGATTGCCGTATTTTTCTCTATTTGATCATGAATTACCTCCTCCACATCGGCAAGAAGTAAGGTATCTGCAAATGTTAGAATATCTCTCACATTTAACAGGGATTTATCTCCCTTTTCTGTCGCGCTCTCACTGATTTTATGTTCATATAATATATTTTCGTCCTTCACGATCTTGGTGATCAGTGTATGGCGGTTAATAATTGTCACCTCTGCACTATGCCCGCCCGCATATACCTTTGCCACAATATATAGGTTCTCTACTCCCTCTTGGAGCGAACATTGACAAAATCCCTGCCGCACCAATTCCTCTGCTTTTTGAATATCCTCCTTTGTCACATCCTCCAAAACTTCCAGTTCTCTCTCTGCATCTCCTCCTACAACCCCAAGCACTGCTGCTATATCAATTCCCTTCAGCCCTCCTGAATTTGGCACGGTGACTCCCTTTACATTTTTAATAATATTTCCACTACAACACATTTCCATGCGTTCTGGCATCTCTCCCAGAACTTCTCTCGCTTTTGCTGCTGCATAAGCAATCGCAATCGGCTCCGTGCAGCCCAGAGCTGGTACCAACTCATCCTTTAAAATCATAATATATTGATCGTATATATATTTTTCAAGTTTCTTTTCCATTTTCTTCTCCATAGGTATTTTTCCGGGAATTTCTATCCATCCATTTTCTGCGCAACCAAGTTGGGGAATGGTTCTCTCCATTACTCGCCGCATAGGACATTCCTTATAAATCGCTACGCATAAAAAAAGGAGCTCTCCGCTGGATGTATTCCAACGGAGAATCCCACGCTATTTGAATAGAAACGCCCTATCCTGTTTTGACATTGCATTGTATATAAGTCATCGCATAGAAAGAATTATTTAAAACCTTTGTACATGCCGTGACAGTTCTCTTCCAAATTGATCTCTTTCCGACAGGTTTTCTCCTTAAACCTTCAATTTAAACTGCCCTACCAGATGCTCCAGATTCTCTGACTGTGCAGACAGCTCCTCACTTGTAGCAGATGTCTGCTGCGCCGCTGCCGAGTTGCTCTGAATCACTTCTGATATCTGCTCAACGCCCAATTCAAGCTGCTTCATGGTCTCTGCCTGAGAGACACACAGCTCACTTATCTCATGCGTGGAGCTTGCCAACGACTTAATGCCATTAATAACCGACTCGATCGCTGATGTTGTCTTAATTGTAATGTTATTTCCTTCTGCGATTTCCTGAATAGAATTTTCAATTAATCTCTTTGTATTAATTGCAGAATTTGCACTATCTGATGCAAGCTTACCAATCTGATCGGCCACAACGGCAAAGCCCTTGCCCGCCTCTCCCGCTCTCGCCGCCTCAATCGATGCATTTAATGACAGAAGATTTGTCTGTGCAGCAATGTCTTCAATCTCTGCAATAATATTCGCTATTTCCTTGGAGGTATCATTGATGCGCTCCATCGCCTCATTCAACTGTTTAATGTCCTCATTGCTCTTCTCCGCCTCAATCTCAAATTCCTTTGCATCGAGATAAGACTTATTTGCCTGCTCTGAGCTGTGAATTACCGCTTCTGTAATTGTCTGAATGGTCGCTGTCAGCTCCTCCACCGATCCTGCCTGATCGGTAGCGCCCTCGGCGAGCGACTGCGCACTCTCCGCCATCTGGCCCGCGCCCAATGCAACCTGCTCCGACGCTTCATTGATACGACCCATCGTGTCACTCAAAGAATTCGTAAACATCGTGATCGCATCCTCCAAAGCCTTAAAATCACCCTTAAACTCTATATTGGTCGATACATTAAAATTACCTGCTGCAACCTCGGTAAGCGCTTCCGTAAGCTCCACAATATAAGCCTTAATCATCTCTGCCGCTTCAGCAAAAGAATCTGTCATCTCACCGATCTCATCAGGATACATACTCTCAATATCGACATTCAAATCTCCTCTGGCAAGCTGAGCAGATGCATCCTTCACCTTAATAATCGGCTCGGAGAACATTCTTGACACGCTTCCCGCCAGCTTCATCGATACCACAATTGCAGTAATGATAACAAGTAGCATAATTCCAATAATAATAAATGTCTGTAAGGTAAGATTGCTGGACACTCTATTTCCATTCTCAACATTCAGATCTATCAAGCCTTCCACTGCATTTGTAAGCTGCTTCAGGGTTGGCTTGCCTTGTGTCATCAGCATCTCAATCGCTTCTTCATTGTTATTATCTGTAGCAAGCTGCCTTACTTCCTTAAAAATTGCTCTGTATTTTGGAAGAAGATCATCAATCGTCGCCAAAAACTCTAGCTCTTCCTTGGTAGTACAATGTTTTTTTAGCGTCTCCAGTGCTTCGTCCGTCAGAACCTTTACCTCGTCCAATTCTGTCCCTGTCGTCCGTAAATCTACTTCATCCTCCAAAAAAATCAATTCCCTCACCAGTGCCGGCTCTTTGTTCAAATATGTACTAAATATTCCAATCTCGCCCTGAGAAAATCCATTGTTGACCAATGCCGTGCTGTAACTT
>CAMWWW010000090.1 GCA_947178015.1 uncultured Clostridia bacterium | reverse complement strand
GCTCAAAGCAATGATTTCAGCATCGGACATCTTTGAAGTGTTCACATTCCGCGTATGCGAAACATCCTCGAAAATGATTATAAAAATCACCCTTACAAAAACATATATTCTTTTAATAAGAGCATCTTGTTCGCCATTTTGGGAGTATCATTTTCTCTGGAAGAATTTCCAGACTATTAAACCCGATGGGAAATGTATCCTTACCTATTCCTCTTGTTTATACATCTGACGCACCTTTTGGTCCAGTTTCCTGATCCAATTCGTGAACGCTGTCCCTCTCAGTTCACAGTCAAAAAACAGTGCGACGGTTTTGTTCTTATCAAGCCATGAGATGAGACATCCGGTATCTCCCTGTCCCCATGTCTGAAAAGGAAATTTGCTTCTTGTGCTGTCGCACAGAACATCTATATCCGAATATAGCACTATCTGCTGAAACAGATCCCAGCTTTCCAGACTTTTTAGTTTTTCTATGTGTACCGCTTTCGTTTTCTTGTCCGCCTCCACAAAAACGGCAATCCCGTTTTCTTTCATAAATGCAATGATTTTTTGCTCCATTTGAATCTCCATGTATTATTTTTATCTGGCTGACGTGAACTACCCATTGGCTTTAGACAATGGGTAGTTCACATCAGAATAAGATAGAACCATTTATTAATTAGAAGTCCCATAATACAACCGATCCATAGTACCTGTGGCAGCATAGGTACAAGTTTCGGTCACTATCATTTTGGTAAGTTGTTGTTTGTTTATTCCGACAGCGCGCATTACTCCATATTGTTTGATTTTTGCTGCTACACTCATAGAAATACTATTAACAATATTTAATACAGTCACTAAAATGATAATAGTCAAAAATCCATATATACAGAAAACAAATGCCGTATATATATCGGCTGTTTGTTGTTCTCGTTTATTATTAAAAATATGGTTCGGGTGTATGCCGCTGCAAGCTCGGATACATTTTCTAAAGATTTCTCTAATATAATCGTATCTGCACACAGTTTTGTGATTTTCAATAGACTGTGTACCAGTGTTTCTATGTGGTTAAGCTCCTGCTCGGAAAGCTGGCTATGCGGACCATTTTCGAAAATGATTACATGAATCCCTTTACAAAAACTTATAGAAAGACAATGTAACATAATTCTAACATTGTATACATATATTTTCAATCTTATTTTGATGTCGTGGATGGCATGGAGGAAGTTGCTATCCATAATACAGAAAGCAGTGGTGTCCAGCGTAAATTACCTGACGGGTGGGTTCTTTTTGGAAATGGTCATGTGTCTCATTATATAAATAGATATAGCTGGACTTATCATCAGCTCTTTTCTTTTTTATCATAATATGTTATATTATATTTTATACAATAAAACATATTCGGGAGGAGATATGGAACAGGTTTCATTAAAGATAGGGGAGCGTTTGAAAGAGATCCGAAATACAAGGCAGCTCACGCTGGACAATGTTGCAGATTTAACAGGCGTGAGCAAGCCCATGTTGGGGCAGATCGAGCGAGGACAGTCCGTACCTACCATCCATGTATTATGGAAGATTGCAACTGGTTTGAAGATACCATTGTCTTTTTTCTGTAAGCAGCAGGAAGCGAACTATATGGTTGCCATGCTTGATGAAAATAATGTGATCACAGAGGAAAATGGAGGGATGCGAGCATACCCGCTGTTTCCCTTTGATCCAGCTAGAAATGTGGAGATATTCTATATTGAGTTTGATGCAGGGGTGCGGCACGAATCCCTGCCCCATGTGGCGGGCGTGGAAGAATATGTCTTTCTGGTACAGGGAACGCTTACGATGACGCTTGGCGATAAGGAGGTCTGTCTGCAAGAGAAGCAGTCCCTGCGGTTTGAGGCGGATATTCCCCATGTGTACCACAATGGTTCTGATAAAGCATGTGTCGTGTATAATGTGATATTTTATCCAGATAAGGAAAGGTAGAAGCGGAAATGTATGAATTAGTACAAGTCAGTGAGAAATGTTATTATATAAACTGCCCAGCGAAGATAGGCGTATATGTTGCGGATAAGGATAATGTTTATCTGGTTGACAGCGGAAATGACAAGGATGCGGGGAGGAAGGTCAGACAGATTCTGGATAAGAATGGTTGGCATCTAACAGCCATACTAAATACCCATTCCAATGCAGATCATATCGGTGGGAATCAATATTTGCAGAAACAGACAGGATGCCGGGTGTATTCTGGAGGCATAGAGGCGGCCTTTACAAAGTACCCAGTATTGGAGCCGTCCTTCCTTTATGGCGGTTATCCATGTAAGGAATTGCGCCATAAATTCCTGATGGCGCAAGAAAGTAATGTGACAGATTTTTCAGAGGAAGGGTTTCCAAAGGAGATTGAAGTAATACCATTGCCGGGGCATTTCTTTGATATGGTGGGGTTTGGTATGCCGGATGGAGTGGTGTTCCTTGCAGACTGCATTAGCAGCAGAGAAACGTTGGAGAAGTACGCCGTCTCTTTTATTTATGATGTGGGTGCTTATCTGGAGACGCTGGATAAGGTCGAGCAGATGGAAGCAGCCATGTTTATCCCTGCTCATGCTGAAGCTTCTGCTACTATCAAGGAGCTTGTCAGATATAACAGGGATCAGGTACAAAACATTGCAGAGAAGATTGTGTCCATCTGCAAAGAACCAGTCTGCTTTGAGAAGATTTTGCAGGAAGTGTTTCAAGGATATGGAATTTCAATTAATTTTGAACAGTATGTGTTGGTGGGCAGCACAGTGCGGTCTTACCTTTCATGGCTGAAGGATACCAAGAAGCTGTCGACGGTGTTTCAAGACAGTATGCTGCTGTGGCAGAGTGTATAGAAGAAAAATAGATCAATTTGATTTGTCGAATGAATACGAACAAAAGTAAAGTATCATCGTCATCATCATAAGTAACTTTTGTAAATGCTGGTATAATGATAACAAGGAGATCTAGGAAGTTGTTTTATGCGCAAAATACAGCGCAGAAATGAGGATTACGATGATTTTTTGTGTAGAAGATGATAATGGGGTTCGCGATTTAATGATATATGCTTTGAATTCCGCCGGATATGAAGCAAGGGGATTTACGGATGGTATAGACTTTTTTCATGCGCTGGAGGAAGAAATGCCAGAGCTTATTATGCTTGATATTATGCTGCCCGGCGAGGATGGTATTGCGATACTCAAACGCCTGCGCAGCTCTGCAGCTACAGCAGAAGTTCCAGTGATTATGGCGACAGCGAAAGGAACGGAATACGATAAGGTGATTGGTCTGGATCTGGGTGCCGATGATTATCTCACAAAACCTTTTGGAATGATGGAAATGGTATCCCGTGTAAAAGCAGTACTGCGCCGGAGCAGGCCAAAAGAGGATACGCAGATTTTGCAGGTAGGATGCCTTGTATTGAATATGGGTGAGCATACTGTTTTTATGAAGGGCGAGCGACTGGTGCTTACTTTAAAAGAATACGAATTGCTCCAATTATTTATGAATAATAGGGGCCGCGTATTTACACGAGATCAACTTTTGCTAAGTGTTTGGGGTTCTGCATATGCAGGCGAAACTCGTACCGTGGATGTACATATTGGTACATTGCGCGCAAAGCTTGGTCATTGCGGAAATTATATCGAGACTGTCCGAGGGGTAGGATATCGGATGGAGGCGAAAGGATGACAAAACGTATTTTCAAGTCGATCTGTATGGTTGCCATCAGCGTCTTTCTCGCTTCCATCGCGCTGTTTATGTGTGTGCTTTACAATTATTTTTCCGATATGCAGCATAAGCAGTTGAACATGCAGACAGATCTTGCTGCTCATGGAGTGAGCAATGAAGGGATTGGATATCTTGAGGGGCTGGGTGTGACAGATTATCGTATTACTTGGATCAACACGGAAGGCACGGTCCTATATGACAGTAAATCAGATTCTTCTGCTATGGAGAATCATCTGGAACGGGAAGAAATTCAACAAGCGCTTTTAGAGGGGATTGGCGAAAGCGCACGGTATTCCATCACTTTGTTGGAGCGCTCTATCTATTGTGCAAGACGTTTGTCCGATGGCACAGTATTGCGGTTATCCATAGCACAAAATACATTACTCACCTTGATTCTTGGAATGATGCAGTCCATCTGCCTTATTTTTGCTGTGGCTATGGTGGTATCATTGGTATTGGCTTTCCATTTGTCCAAGGCTATTGTGGAACCACTGAATACAATAGATCTGGATGATCCTTTAAATAATAAAGGATATAAGGAATTGATGCCTTTACTAAGACGGATCGCCGTACAACAGCGACAGATTCGGAAACAAGAAGAAGAATTGCGGAAGAAACAGAGCGAGTTTGAAGCAGTTACGACAGGGATGGCGGAAGGAATTGTCCTTTTAAACCCAAAAAAGATGATTTTAAGCATGAATCCTGCTGCTATGCGACTCTTTGGCGTGGAACATTCTTGTATAGGCAAATACCTCCTAGCTGTTAATCCCAGTTTGGAGATACAGGAGCTTCTTCAAAAAGCTGGTGACGGGGAACATACGGAAATGCGGCTGGGCTTTTGGGGAGGGACGTATCAGTTTGATGCAAGCCCGGTTTTTTCAGATGGCTTGCTTTGTGGGGTGGTCCTGCTGATACTGGATGTGACAGAAAAAGAGAAAGCAGAACAAATGCGCCGCGAATTTACGGCGAATGTCTCCCATGAGCTAAAAACACCAATGCATACCATCTCCGGCAGCGCGGAGTTAATGGCAAATGGCATGGTGAAACAGAAAGATATTCCAAGGTTCTCAAGGCAGATTTATGCAGAGGCGCAGCGCATGATTCGGCTGGTTGAGGACATTATCCGGTTGTCCCATTTGGATGAAGGCGCCGCGGATATGAAACGAGAGGAGGTGGATCTTTATGCGTTGGCGGATGAAACAATACAAGCTCTTTTGCCAGCAGCAGAAGCTTCCGGTATCCAAATAAAGCTTTGTGGAGAAGCGTCCATAGTGTATGGCATCCGACAGTTGTTGCAAAGTATTGTGTTCAATCTTTGTGACAATGCAGTAAAGTATAACCACAGAGATGGATCTGTTTTCGTGACAGTAGAAACACGGGAGAGCGGTGTTATGCTCACGGTTGCTGATACTGGTATTGGTATTCCAATGGAACATCAGGAGCGCATTTTTGAGCGGTTTTATCGGGTTGACAAAAGTCATTCCAGAGAAATCGGCGGTACTGGACTGGGATTATCCATTGTCAAACATGCGGCAAAGCTGCACAACGCGGAAATTGAGGTTCACAGTGTAGGAAAAGGAAATGGAGGTACCACCATGAAAGTCTATTTTCCTGTTTAAAGCAGCCACTGGAAATCGTGTTTTGCTTAAAAGGAATATGGGATCATTTCCAAAGAGTTACTTTCAGCACTTTTTACAAGAACTTTACAAAACCCTGATAACAGATTTGATATTCCTCTGATAAAATAAATTCCGTAATAAAAGAGATGGAAAGGACGGAAGATGGATGGACATTTTTGATGTACTTACACTCATTGGAGGATTAAGTCTGTTTTTATTTGGAATGAACATTATGGGACAGGCTTTGGAACGTCGGGCAGGAGGAAATCTCAGGTCACTTCTTAGTAAGCTAACGACGAACAAGTTAGCGGGTCTTCTGACCGGACTTGGCATCACGGCAGTGATACAAAGCTCTTCGGCTACTACCGTCATGGTGGTGGGGTTTGTAAATTCTGGTCTTATGACGCTGAAGCAAGCGATCCATGTCATTATGGGTGCCAATATAGGTACTACAGTAACGGCATGGGTTCTGAGTCTTGCAGGCATTGACAGCGGCAATGTGTTTGTAAGTCTATTAAAGCCGTCTTCTTTTACGCCGGTGCTGGCTATGATCGGCATTATTTTCTATATGTTTTGTAGAAAGGATAAGAAAAAGGATACTGGTATGGTTTTATTAGGCTTTGCCACATTGATGTTTGGCATGGAAACCATGTCAGAGGCTGTTTCCGCGCTTCGCAGTGTTCCTGCATTTCAAAGCCTATTTATTTTGTTTCAAAATCCAATTATGGGCGTGCTGGCGGGAGCCATTCTCACCGCCATTATCCAGTCAAGCTCCGCTTCGGTTGGAATTTTGCAGGCGCTGGCTGTTACAGGACAGGTTTCTTATGGTGCAGCGATCCCTATAATTATGGGACAAAATATCGGAACCTGTGTTACGGCTATGATTTCTTCGGTGGGTGCCAATAAAAATGCAAAACGGGCAGCGGTAGTGCATTTGTCATTCAATGTGATTGGATCGGTAGTCTGGCTTATGGTATTTTGCCTAATAAAATCCATGTTTTCTCCGACATTTTTCGATTTATCAGCTTCCCTGTTTGGTATTGCCGTGGCACATTCTATTTTTAATATCTTATGTACAGTTTTGATGCTGCCCTTGTCCAATTTTCTTGAAAAACTGGTAAATCGGCTAGTGCCTGATGCAAAACAGCCAGAAATACAGTCAGAATTGGATGAGCGGTTGCTGTCCACGCCAGTCATTGCTCTGGAGCGCTGTCATAAAGTGGCGGCTAATATGGCGGAGCTGGCGGTAAGTACATTGAAAGAAAGTGTGGACTATCTGCATTATGCTTCCCCAGAGCTTGCGGTATCCATCCGTAAAAAGGAAGAAAAGACCGATTACTATGAGGATATTTTGGGAACCTATCTTGTTAAATTGAGCGCGAAACAGATCAGCGGAGCTGACAGAGCAGAAGCTGCAAAGCTTTTGAAGATAATTGGAGATTTCGAGCGCATTTCGGATCATGCAGTCAATATTTTAGAGTCCGCAGAAGAAATGCAGGGAAAGGGGCTGGCATTTACAGAGGATGCGATATCTGAGCTTCAAATTATTGCCTCAGCGGTAAATGAAATTCTGGATCTGTCGCTTACGGCATTTTTGTCTGATGATCTGAATTCAGCATCCATGGTGGAGCCTTTGGAACAGGTGATCGACCAGTTGAAGGAGCAGATGCGCACACGCCATATCCTGCGTATGCAGCAGGGTGTCTGTTCCATTGATATGGGATTTATATGGTCAGATCTGCTTACCAGTCTAGAACGCACATCCGATCACTGTTCCAATATCGCTGGTTGTGTTATGGATATGGCGCATCATAATATGAACATTCACGAATCGCTTCGCAGTATTAGAAATGAAAGCGAGGAGTATAAGCAGAATTTTAGGGCATATGTCGGAAAATATACGTTTGTTCGACAATAGGTAGTTTTATAATTTTACCCATATATCTGTAATGGATACATTTTCTATAATTCTATGATATAATGTGATTAAATAACAGAAAACGGTCCAAAAAGCCGATTACAGATTCAGGAGGTAAATGTTATGTGGATTGTATTTTCATTCGGTTCAGCATTGTTTGCCGGGATAACTTCCATTTTGGCGAAATGTGGAATTCGGAAAACAGACTCTACTGTGGCCACGGCAATCCGTACTATTGTTGTGTTGGCATTTTCGTGGCTGATGGTGTTTGTCGTAGGATCACAAAATCAGATGGGTTCTATTGGAGGAAAAACACTTTTATTCTTGATTCTCTCAGGGCTGGCGACCGGAGCATCGTGGCTTTGTTATTTTAAGGCGTTGCAGCTTGGAGACATTAACAAAGTGGTTCCCATTGACAAATCCAGCACAATATTAACAATCCTTCTGGCATTTATCTTCCTACAAGAAAGAATCAGTCTGCCAAAGGCCGTCGGCGTTGTGCTGATTGCCATCGGAACTTTTTTCATGATTGAAAAGAAGGATGCCAATCCAAACCAAGAAAGGGGAAAAAGCTGGATGGCTTATGCGGTCGGTTCTGCTGTTTTTGCCAGTCTGACATCCATTCTTGGGAAAGTAGGTATCTCTGGTGTGGAATCGAATCTGGGAACAGCAATCCGCACGGGAGTCGTATTGGTAATGGCATGGGGAATGGTTTTTGTCACAAGAAAACAGCATACCATTCGAAATATTTCCAAAAAAGAGCTGGGGTTTATCTGCCTATCTGGCCTTGCTACCGGAGGCTCATGGCTATGTTACTATAAAGCACTACAAGATGGGCTGGCCAGCGTGGTGGTTCCTATTGACAAACTTAGTATTTTGGTGACAGTTGTGTTCTCCTATTTTGTATTCCATGAACGCTTATCTAAAAAGTCAATACTTGGACTTGCCGCGATCATAGCTGGAACACTTGTTATGCTGATCCCATAGAAAACTATAGGTTTTTGTAAAGGTGATTCGTATAATCATTTTTGAGAATGGTCCGTGCAGAGAGCTGCCTATAGTCCTCCGTCA
>CAMWWW010000089.1 GCA_947178015.1 uncultured Clostridia bacterium | reverse complement strand
AAAACGTCGGCACATAATGAGCTTGCGAATTATGTGGTACACTTCAGCGAGGTATGTTCGAGCTTAGTGTCCGCTACGTTTTCCACTAAGCGAGAGCAGGGTGATGGAGGAAATAGCCGGACTGACTATGCGGACCCTCCTCGAAAAAAATTTCCTCTCTCCCATTCAGATAAAACATCCAATATAAGTCAATCACTATAAAATGAGTAGGAGAAAAATCTTCCCCTACTCATCTCGCAACCTATTCTCTTATTCCTATTTTAATACTGCTGCTCTGTCGGCTGAGCCGCTTCTGCTGTCTCCGTCTTTTCCTCTGTCATCGGCTGCGCTGGCTTAGCATCCGCAGAAGGAACCGTCAACACTGCTGCCAAAAATGCAAGAGCAAGCCCCTGCCCCCAGCCCTGAATCCAGCCCTTCGGCACCTTTCTATAACCCTCTCTATCCTTCATAACAGCCGTACCGCCTGATACATTCAGCACACGTCCATCATCTGTGATATTATCAAGAATTCCCTTCAATGCCTTCTGCACATATTTCGAATGAAGAGGATTCTTATTATCAATCATAGCTGCCGCAATACCCGCAGAAGCAGATACCTCCTCATAGGAATCTGGATCGTCAAGAATTGTCCTCCACAGACCATTCTCCGTCTGTAAAAGCTTAATTGCTGCCAGTTGATCACGAACAGAGCACTCAACGTCCATACATGGCGGATACAGGTACCAATCATTCAGTTGTTTCTTAACCTGAGACATGGTATAAGCTGCCCAAGCATTGGCTCTGCCCCAGTAAAAGCCTGACATATGATCCTTATTAATATTATTATAGCCATGATACCACAAGCTCGACCTCTCATCCTGAAGATAATGAATATGCCAGTAATACTGATTTAACGCATCATTGATAATATCCTGATCCTGAAGCTTTGCGCCCACTCTCAATAGAAAGAAAGCAGCCATAAATAAAGTATCCGCCCATGCCTGCTCCGGGAAATCATTGTTGGAGGACACCGTGTGCTGCAGAACACTATCGCCAAAACGAAGTGCTCTGTTGCGCAGATAATCCACCTTGCTCATTACCAGATTCCAATACTTCTGATCTCCGATCGCATCATAAAGAGAAATCATGGCATGTCCCATAGCACATGCATTTACATTCCACTCAGGAAGCCCCATCTCCAGATACTCCTCTGTCCAGTTAATCAGCATATCCAGATATTCTGTATTTCCCGTCGCCTCATACGCCTGTGACACGCCATAATAAGCCACTCCACACGGCCAATCCCACACCAAATCCATCGCCATGGTCTTTCTGACAACTTTATCCATCACATCCAAAATCTGCTGCTTATCATAGGTTAATTTTAACATAACACCCTCCTATCTCTTTTTCTTCTATTATATCCTCTGTGCTCGAGAAACGCAATCTACTTTATAAGAATTTTTCTCTCATTCTGTTAAGAAAAGACGGTGCATCCATTTTTCTGCACCGCCTTTTCCTATTCTAATACACTATCTCAAACCACCATTAATTCCAAGGAAGTTTCGTTGTATTGCCAGCATCATAAGCTGCCTTTCTCTCATCAATAATCTCCTGATAACCAGCTTCCAAGAATTTCTTTGCCTCTTCTTGATAGATTGCATCAAACTCTTCTGGTTTACACTTTGTCAATCGAACACTTGCTTCCTGATATGCGCTTAACAAAGTAGAAGAATACTCTGCCTCAGATTTAATCTCTACAGAGAAGATCGGATCAGAATATGCATGCTGTGCATCTGCAATCTCTTTTAACACATAATAATTGTCAATCATATCCTGTGTAAAATCTTGAGGAATACCCTGAGGAGTGATCGCTGCGATACTCTGCTCGATTGTTCCATCTACCTTCAAAGCATGCACGATACATGTCATATCGATATTACAGTTATGATTCAGCATCTCTGTGCCTCTATAATCACCGTCAACCTTTGGAAGTCCATCCTCACCCAAAGTATAGGTAACACCCTCGATACCATTTTCCATGGTAAACAGTACATCCTGTCCATTGCTGTCCTTGCCTGCCAGCATCCACTCCATATACATCCATGCTGCCTTTACCTGATCCTCGGTTGCCAAGCTGCTGAAGCCGACAATCATACCAAACGGATTATCTGCACGGTTCTGAGGGAAATCGACAACTCCGGGCTCCACACATGCATAGCTGGAAGCGATCGCAAGCTCTCCATTTGGATTATTCTCATAGAAAGCCTTAAGCCAGTCAACATTTGCACTCATATAATTACCAAACTGATAGGTCTTACCATTAATAAAGTCTGTCTTCTGCTGGCTGCTTGTATTTCCGTCAGCTCCATCTGCGTCCAGCTCATACTCCGTAGAATACCAACCCATATTGTACTCTGCGTTCTGTCTCTTTAACATCTGATAAGTAGGCTCCCATGAAAGAGAAGGAGTTCCCAAAGAAGAGTGCATTGCCCACTCTGCCTCATCAACTGGATAATCTCTGAAACCAAAGTTCTGACAGTATGCTGTGGTCGGAAGAGACAGCGGCAAAGGCGCCTGATCCGTAAGACCTGCCTCAATAATCTTGTTGATCGCGTCCTTATGCTCCTCATAGCTTCCCGGAACATGATCGTATCCAACCTGTCTCAGCCAATCCATTCTCACAAACGTCACAAAGCTGTAGCTTGTATTATAGTAAGGTCTTTCAGACAATACAAAATACGTCTGTCCATTGATATCTGTATAAGCTAACTGATTATTGTCAACCATCTTCTGATAATACGTAGGTGCTACCTGCTTAAATGCATCCAGATCAATCACCTGCATAGCGCCATTGCTCGCCCACTCGGCAACCTTCGGATAGTCATACTCCATAAGAATGGTAGGCGTGTCATCCGCCGCAATCAGCAGATTGTACTTTGTCATAACATCGCCGCGGGGAATTGCCACATATTCTACGTCAACATTATATTTATCGCCAAATTCTGTCTGTACCCATTTTGTCCAATAGTTGTCATCAACTGCCGGATACCCTTCCTTGGAACGATCATATACAGGAACGGTGATATGTACGCGCTCTGCAAATGGAGTCCATCCGTCGATGCCAGCCACGTCATTGGCTGCGGGTGTCGTGTCGCCATTATTAGACGAAGCGGCTGTCGTAGGAGCTGCTGTTGTGTTGTTAGACGGCGTAGAATTATCGCCGCAGGCAGAAAGACTTCCTACCATCATCGCACTTGTCATAGCAAGCGCAATCGCTTTTTTCCAGTTTTTCTTCATATTTTTTCCTCCTTTTAAGTCAAAATGGATCTTTGCCATCCACTTTGCTGTTTGAAAATACATTCCTCACACCATAGATGTGAGTGTATCTATAGAAATCCGACCCCTCGGATTGCTATCCTTTTACTGCGCCAACCATAACACCCTTGACAAAATATTTCTGCAAAAACGGATAGATACACATAATCGGTATGGTTGCAAACATAACCGCCGCTGCCTGATACACCTCAGGCGTACTTGTCACCTGAGCCGCCTCGGAGAGACTTGTCGCACTGTCGGCTGCCGACTTAACCATATTGCTCAAAAGATACTGTATTGGCTGCAACGCTTTCCTTGTAATATAGTACTTTGCATCCGCATAGGAATTCCAGCGCCCCACTGCATAGAACAAGCTTAATGTAGCGATAATCGGCTTTGAGAGAGGCAGCACAATGCGGAACAATATCTTAAAATTCGTCGCGCCGTCCAAAAATGCAGATTCTTCCAAGCTGTCTGGTATGGAAGACTGAAAGAAGCTCTTCATAATCAGCATATTATAAGGTGAAAATATCAATGGTAAAATTAATACCCACATGGTATTTAACAAATTAAGCTGCTTCATAAGCAAATAAGATGGAATCAAACCTGCGCTAAAATACATAGTAAGCATTAACAGAATAGAGATAACTCCCCGCCCCTTTAATCTTTTCTTGGACAGAGGATATGCCGCACAAGTACATACAATCATGCCAAGCACAGTAAAGATAATCGTCAATTCTACAGAATATATCATTGCATGTGTCATCTGCCCATCAAGGAATAAAGAACGGTATGCACTGATATTAAATCCCTTCGGCCAAAAATATACACTCTTTGACAATACTGCTGTATTGCTGCTCAAGGATTTTGCCAACAGATGCACAAATGGCATAACGCAGGTTAAGCACAACAGCACAAGCACCGCCATAATCAGAATATCGCCAATTTTTATTTTATGTACGCCATGTATTCCTTCAAAGCGGGAATCTTCTTCACTTATATTCTTCTTTGCCATCTTCAATTCCCTCCTTTAAATTAATCCATCTTCGCCAAGCATCTTGGCAAATTTATCCGTCGCCAGCACCAAAATCAGACCCGTAAGCGACTGGAACAATCCAACTGCAGTCGCCCTGCTGTAATTTCCTCCCGACAAGCCCTTGTCATAAATATAGATGGCAAGCTGATACTGGAAATCACGAACCTGAACATTATCAAAGGAATCCAAACGCTCGAAGTTACTTCCCATCACACGCCCAAGATTCATAATCAACAACGTCACAATCGTTCCCTTTATGCTGGGAAGCGTAATGCTCCAAATCTTTTGCCAGCGGTTTGCCCCGTCAATATCCGCCGCCTCGTACAATTCCCCATTGATCCCGGTGATCGCCGCCAGATAAATAATGGTTCCCCAGCCCATGGTCTGCCATACATAGATTAACAAATAGGTTACTGCCCAATGCCATTTTTCCGACAAGAACGGGATACCTTCCTTGATCACTCCCATATTCATCAGCCAAATATTAACAAGACCGGTAGAAGGCTTAAACAGATACAATGCCACGCTGCCGATAATAACCCAAGAAAGGAAATGCGGCAGATACAGAATGGTCTGTGTCAGCTTTTTAAATTTAGGATACCGAAGCTCATTTAGCAAAAGTGCCAGCAATATCGGCATGGGAAAGCCTACCAGCAGATCGAGGAAGTTAAATATCAAGGAATTCTTAAGTGCCCTTAAAAAGTCCTTATCCCGAAATATCTTCTGGAAAGTCTCAAATCCAACCCACTCGCTCCCTGAATACCCCTTTGCCGGCTTATAATCCATAAATGCCATGCGGAGTCCCGGATACGCCATATAATTAAACAGGATTACACAGGCAATTGGGAAGATCAGCAAAACATATAACTGCCAGTCTCTCTTAAAATAAACTGCTAATCCTTTCTTCCGGGGCATAGGTGCTACTTCCATTTTCTTTTTCTCCATGCTTTCCCCTCCTCGATTTGTATAATGCAATTAGAGTTTTGTATATTTTGCACGTTTTTCCACCCTAATTCTCACTTGTTATGTACATATTACACAATTTAAACCGTAAATTCTAAGCAATTTCCTATTAAAACAACGCATTTTCAGCCATTTATCTTTTTCTTGAAATCAAACATAGCATTTTCGAACTTTTTCTGTTCATTTCCGGCTGTACCGCTATTTTGTGATAGTTGAAAAAAAAGGACTTTTTTAGTATACTGAGGAAAAGAATGAGAACGAAAGAAAGGAAGACCCATGCCAAAGAAGCAGAAAACAATAACGGAATATCGTCCTTATACTATGCCTGCTGCCTTTCCGGTGCTGATTTTATCTGGAGACAGATGGCATATTTCTGATGTGAAAAGCGACCGTCTTCATTTCCATAACTGCTTGGAGATCGGCATCTGTCTGGCGCAATCAGGCTATATGGAATTTGAAGGAATTCCTGTTGCTTTCCGCGAGGGAGATATTTCCTGTGTTCCCCGCAATCTTCCGCATACCACCTACAGTTCTCCGGGAGAATTAAGCCTGTGGACCTATATTTTCCTCAACCCCGATGAGCTGTTTCATCAGATGTATCCGGGAAGCAGCACCGCCTTTCCCGATCTTTCTATGGCAAACATTCCTAACTTTCGCTTTATCTATCATAAGGAGGATTTCCCAAAAATTCACTTTCTAGCAACCTCCGCGGCTGAGGAACTAGAAAAGAAACCAGATAACTACCAGATAACTGTGCGCTCCCTTCTTCTGGCACTTTGTATGGAGATACAGCGCTGTCAGGTACAAGCCAGAATTCCCCCCCCCCAATCGGATCAGGGGGATGGAAAGATGGCGATTGCACCTGCCCTTGATTATATTCATAAAAATTATATGCAGGACTTTACTGTCAAAGATCTTGCTGATATATGCCATCTCAGCGAGACACATTTCCGGCGCATCTTCCACTCTATTATGAAGATGCCGCCCTTAGAATTTATCAATAACACGCGTATCTACCATGCCTGCACCCTGTTAAAAACCACCGAAGAATCCATCCTCTATATCTCAGGTCAAGTCGGTTACAATTCCGTCTCCACCTTTAACCGCTGCTTCGCCAAATCCATGGGAACATCGCCTAGAAATTGGAGGAAAAATATACTTTTTGAGGAGGGAAGAAGCGAGCTTGGAGCCGTGGAACAATATCCGGGATGGCTGTAACTATCCATACATGACACTTCTACGATGCATGTGCCATGCACTTACAAAAAAGGAGAATCTATTATGCTGCGATTATTTGAACAGCACCAGATAAGAAAGGTGCAAGAACTAGAAGGAATGTGGGACTTTCAGATGGAAGGCTTTACTGGAAATTTTCGGCTTCCCGTGCCGGGCTGCTGGGAACAGGATCCTTCCTTTAGCGGCCACAGAGGAAAGTGAATTTACACTAAAGAAATACTTCTCGACCGCTCCGGCGCAATTCGCTTTACCTTCAAGGGTGTCAGCCACACGGCTGATGTTTATTTTGACGGGGAAAAGATTGCTCATCATTACAATGCATTTACCCCTTTCTCAACCATAGTCAGACACGCCACGGAGGGCGAGCACGAGCTTAAAGTAATAGTCGACAACACCTTTGGCGAACACTCCGCCCTGCATGTGCCAAATGATTATTATACCTATGGCGGCATCACAAGACCAGTGGCGCTGGAATATCTCCCTGATGTTTATATAAACAATATTCACTTTCTTCCATATAGAAAAGAGAATTCGTGGCATGCCAGAATTGAGATAGCCGTGACGAACCTTTCAGACACGCAGAAGAATGTTTCTCTTTCTTGCCGTCTTGCCAGCACCACGATACGTTTCGATTCTGTTCTTCTTGATGAAAACAAAGAAATGCTTTTTTCTGTTGAACAATCGTTCCCCCAAGTTGAGGCATGGTCCATTTCCGATCCGGCGCTCTATCTGCTTCATACCGTCCTCTATATAGATGAGAAAGCTGCCGATGATCTAACGGAGCGGGTCGGCTTCCGCACTATCGCGCAAAAGGACGGCTCCTTATATCTTAACGAGGAACCTATTTTCCTAAAGGGCTTTAACCGCCATGAAGACTACGCCGCTCTTGGATGCTCTCTGCCTTTGCAGCTTATGGTTCAAGATATGGATCTGCTTCAGGATCTGGGCGCCAACGCCGTCCGAACCTGCCATTATCCCAATGACGAGCGTTTTCTAGATCTATGTGATGAGCGCGGCATCCTTGTATGGGAAGAAAATCATGCACGAGGATTGTCTTTGAAAAGGATGCAGAATCCCAACTTTGACAAGCAGTGTGAAGATTGTATACAGGAGATGATAGAAAACCATTACAATCATCCATCTATTCTTATATGGGGAATTTTAAATGAATGTGCCAGCGACACCAAAGAAGGACGCGTCAAGTACAAGCGTCAATATGAACAGATCAAGCGCCTTGATGCCTCCAGACCAACTACATCGGCAACCTGCCGTCATTTTACTGATATTTGCCTTGATCTGCCTGATGTTGTCTCTGTAAATCTTTATCCGCGCTGGTATGACAATATCTCAGTCGAAGAATGTTGCCGCAAAGAATTAGAATGGATTGCATCCACGCCGGGAGAGGGAAAGCCTGTCATAATAAGTGAAATGGGCGCCGGAGCTGTCTACGGCTACCGGGACCGCACTAAGGCTAAGTGGAGCGAAGAGCTTCAGGCGGAAATATTACGCGAATGTCTTGCCGTTTATATGAACCAGAATCCAATTTGCGGTGTATTTATCTGGCAATTTGCCGACTGCCGCGTCACAGAGGAGGAGTGGTTCCAGTCCCGCCCACGCAGCCATAACAACAAAGGAATTGTGGACGAATACCGCCGCCCAAAACTGTCTTATGACGTAGTAAAAGAAATGTTCCAAAAACGGTAGATCCAAATCAATACTCAAAAACTTATAGTTTTATGTAAAAGAAATTGATAGAATCATTTTCGAGATAGGTCCGCATAGCCAGCGCAGCTATTTCCTCCGTCAC
>CAMWWW010000088.1 GCA_947178015.1 uncultured Clostridia bacterium | reverse complement strand
GGGGTTGCCGTGACTTCACAGATCCTTTGTATCTCCATCACTCTGAATAAGGGAATATAATCAAATATGAACTTTTCTTATATCTTATATATACACTATTTTTTTAGATGCGTCAAGTAATATTTTGAAATTCATTATGGAATCACTTTTGAAAGCGGTCCGCATAGCCATCGCTGCTGTGCGAACCGCTCTATGAAATGATGGTACAACTCTTTATTTTAAATAAAATACATCTTTTTCCTCTAATCCAGCGTCACCAGATCATATTCTCTCACACCAAAGCCCAATGCTGCGGCAGCTTCTATCGTCAGCACGCCGTTTCTGGATTCGATTCGTTCTATTAGATGGTCTCTGCCCGGATCGTTGGAAGCATAGACCAAATCAAGGCATGCCTGATCGATTGCAACTGGATCGAGAGAAGCCAGTATCCCAATATCCTGCATACATGGATCTTCCGCCACAGCACAACAGTCACAGTCCACAGACATATTTTTCATTACATTAATGTAGGCAATATTCCCTTTCAAGTATTCCACTACCGAGGATGCTGCGTCCGCCATAGCGCGCAGGAAGGAATCATGATCGGAATTCCAGAAATCTTTTGGATCACCTACTCCATGTATATATCCTTTTCCATAGGAGGATGCTACTCCAATGGAGAGCTGCTTGATTGCTCCGCCGTAGCCTCCCATCGGATGCCCCTTAAAATGGGACAGCACCAGCATTGACTGATAATTCGCAAGATTCTTTCCCACATAATTCTTTTTGATCTCTTTTCCCTCTGGTATAGCAAGCTCCATATCTGGTCCTTCTGCATCGAGAAGATCAACTTTAAAATATTTGCTCCAGCCATGCTTCTCCAATGTTTTTAGATGCTTTTCGGTTGTATTGCGCTCTCCTTCATAGGCAGTATTACACTCCACCACCGTACCGCCAACTGCATCAATAACCGGTTTCCAGAAGTCAGGCTTTAAGAAGTTTTGGTTGCCCACCTCTCCAGAATGAAGCTTGATCGCAACATTTCCGCTTAACTCCTTCCCAAGCGCCCTATAAAGCTTCAGTACTCCTTCCGGTGTAATCGTTTTTGTAAAATACACTGTTGATTTCATAATACTATGCGCCTCCTATTCTAATTTTGTTTTATCTATCTTATCCTATTTTTACAGAATGTGCAAGAGTGGGATTCTGTGGTATACTCAATCTATCACTACTTTTTGGCATAGGAGGTAATCGAATGAAATCTTTGTTTTGGCGCAGAAATCCTTATGATCTGGAACATACGGATAAACTTTTCTTGCAAAAAGTTATCACTAACATTGTCTTTCAATTCGACAACTGTGCGCCCTACCGCCATCTGCTTGTCCAGAAAGGCTTTACACGCGAGAAGCTTCTCTCTATCTCCTCCCTTGCAGAACTTCCCTTCCTTCCTACTTTATATTTTAAGCACCACCGTTTGATTTCTGTTCCAGAGAGCAGGCTTTTGATCCGGGCAACCTCCTCTGGTACCAGTGGAAATAAAAGTATGGTTGGACTCGATTTTCAAACGCTTCTAGCCGGGCTTGGAATGGTGCTTGCCGTGGGCAGAAGGCATCGGCTGTTGTCTGCCGTCCCCTGTCACTATATTGTACTTGGTTATGAATATAACCGACATGCTTCCATGGCAGTGGCAAAAACCGCCTATGGCTATACATGGTTTGCCCCTGCATTGTCGCGCACTTACGCTTTGGCTTATCAAAAGGGCAGCTACACGCTTAAGCTTGATACTATCAAACAAAGGCTTATACGCCTCAGCCGTCAGCGTTTTCCTGTCCGCATGATGGGATTTCCCTTTCATGCTTATTGGCTCTTAAGCCAAATGAGAGAAGAAGGAATTCGACTAAAATTGCCAAAGGGATCTTTGATTGCATTTGGTGGAGGCTGGAAGCAACATGCCGCTCAAAAGGTCGACAAAGAAACCATGTATCAACTCATTTATGAGGTTTTGGGCATAAAAGAAGATCATTGTCTGGAATTTTTCGGAGCGGTAGAGCATCCCATTCTTTATTGTGCATGTTCGAAACATCATTTTCATATACCCATCTACAGCCGAGTTGTGATTCGTGATGTTGATACGCTTGAACCGGTACCAGATGGCACGCCGGGACTTGTCAATCTTATAACACCCATGATTCACAGCGCCCCGCTGGTAAGTATTATGACAGATGACCTTGGAATTTTGCATCACGGCTGTGCCTGCGGCATATCGTCCCCCTATCTGGAACTGTTGGGTCGTGTGGGAATGGAGGATATTACCACCTGTGCCGCCGGAGCTGAAAATCTGATGAAGACCATTCTGGAAGGAGAGGCTATCGATGATTTTATTTAATGGAACACTTTATACGGATGATAAGCTGGATTCTATTTTGACACGGCTGCCAGAACATTGTATTCACACACTTGAAAATCGTATTGCTTTGCACCAGAAAGTCATTTATGCCTGTTCCACCTTGTCAGAGCAAATACAGAACGGAATTTTTGATTCCATGATACAGCCTCTTCTTGCCAGAGGGCTGTTTACCAAGCATCAGCTTGATCAAGCCGTGTCTTTTTTTCAGCGGGAACATATAGAGACGAAATATCAGACAGAGCTTGGCTGTCTTACAGAACATCTCACTCCCATTCTACTTCCCTCTGGGATAACCATACAGAGAAGCTATGTTCCTCTCGGTGTTCTCTTTCATATCGCGGCGGGCAATGCGGAGGGACTTCCCTTTTACAGTGTAATAGAGGGACTCCTTGCCGGAAATATCAATATTCTGAAACTGCCTTCCATGGATGACGGACTGTCTATCCTTCTTTTACAAAAGCTTATTCAGATAGAGCCATGTCTTGCACCCTATATTGCGGTTTTTGACATCTCCTCCACCCGTACCGCAATCTTAAAAAAGCTGGAAACCCTTTCTGACGCCATCGTTGTGTGGGGTGGTGATGAAGCTGTCCGCGCTGCGAGGACACTTGCGTCCCCTTCCACACAGATTATTAGCTGGGGACATAAGCTTAGTTTCGCTTATCTGACATTGGATGCAAAAAAAGAAGAGCTTCGTGGGCTCGCCGCTCATATTTGTGAGACGAACCAGCTCCTTTGCAGCTCCTGCCAAGGTATTTTTGTGGACACAGAAAATATCCATACATTACAATCCGTTGGTCTTTCTTTTCTACAGCTTCTCGAAGAAGAAAGTGCCTCCTATCCGCCGCTTTCTATTGGAATCCGAGGAAAAACAAGCCTTTCCCTCTATAACGAAGAGCTTGAATCTGCAACGTCTCATCGTGAAGTGTTAAAGGGAAAAGGCGCAAGTGTTATTCTCTCCTATGACGCGACGCCGGAGCTGTCCTATATGTTTCGCAACTGCTGGATAAAGCCGCTCCCCCGAACTCATATTGTAAAAGCGCTAAAACCCTCCAAAGGCTATCTCCAGACTGTCGGTCTTCTCTGTTCTGAAAAAGAGCGCCTTTCTTTGTCAAAAGAGTTTATAAAGGCTGGTGTAGTTCGAATTACTTATGGCCCTACTATGTCACGCACCATACCGGGAGAGGCACACGACGGAGCATATGCCCTGAGACGCTACTGCAAGCTGGCAGAGATCGAAATCTGACCATAAAAATCAACGATAGAAGAAGGAATCCTTCTTCTATCGTTGATAGCATATATCGCAAAAACAGGAAATTTCCTGTTATTATGTATTATTCTTATCTTCTATGTCATTCTTGATTATGCCATTCTCCACATTGGGCTGCAAAAGTTTCTCGCGAGAATAGTCCCAAAGCTTTAAAGAACCCTTTGCCGTATTTTTGTTTCTGTCCAATATCTGACTTAAGCTGACACTGTGCTCCAGCCAGCTTATTCCTCCTGAAGCGTCATTTAGAATCAATGGTTGTATATGATCCATCGTTCTTGCAAACTTTGCCTCGGCTGTCTCACACGCCTCAAATTCTTCCCACAAATCTCTGAATTTCTTCTTCTGATCCTCCGGTAAAAGACCATAGATTCTATCCGCGGCTGCCACCTCGCGCTGTCTCTGGGTTTTCTTTCCCTCTTCATCATATGCATAGGTATCTCCGGCGTCTATTTCCACGACATCATGCAAAAGAAGCATTGTCACCGTTTTTAATACATCAATCTTCTCATTGGCATATTCGCTGAGCAAAACTGCCATAATCGCCGCGTGCCACGCATGCTCCGCGTCATTCTCCTTCCTGCTGCCGTCCGACAGATACGTTTGTCTTATTATTTTCTTTTCCTTATCAATTTCCCTAATAAAATCATATTGCTGATCCAATCTGGATTCCATAATGTCCCCTTTCTGAACTATCTGTCACCTGCCTTAGGCTTCCTGATACAACTTTTTCAACAGAGCAATCTCATCTGCATAACCATCCAACTCGTTTGGAGTCTCTAGATAAAAGGGAAGGTCCCGAAGCTTTTCATGGTTTATAATAGCCGCAAATGCATCCAAGCCAATCGTTCCTTTTCCCAGCTTCTCATGTCTGTCTTTCCTGCTTCCCAGCACATTCATGCTGTCATTTAGATGAACTGCCTTTAACCGTTCCAGCCCAATCACACGATGAAATTCCTCCAAAACCTCATCTAAGTGAGATGCGATATCATAACCACTGTCAAATACATGACAGGTATCCAGACACACGCCCAACTTTTCCTTATTCTCCACCTTATCGATAATTGCTCTCAGCTCCTCAAAGCTTCTTCCAACCTCCGTTCCTTTTCCAGCCATCGTTTCCAGCAAAATAGTTGTGGAATGATCGGATAATTTATTCAGCATCTCGGCAATGTACTCTATTCCCTTCTCGCTCCCTTGTCCTACATGGCTGCCGGGATGAAAATTATAACAACTGCCGGGAAGCTTCTGAAGTCTTTTCAAATCATCCTCCATCGTCTCAAATGCAAATTTACGCAAAGCTTCATCCTTTGCACAGGGATTTAACGTATAAGGCGCATGAGCAAGCGGCGGCACAAAACCATGGCTATCCGCAAAAGCGAGGTACGCACTAATATCCCTGTCACTCCATTCCTTCACGCTTCCTCCCCTTGGATTTCGAGTAAAAAATTGAAAACTATTCGCTCCTATCTTCTCCGCTGTTCTGCCCACATCTGCAAACCCCTTTGCGGTAGACATATGGCATCCTATCTTTAACATATCATAAATTCCTTTCTATTCTTTTCTAAATGAAATATAAATTCTAAATTCGCAAACACGCTCTAAAATAGTTCGTCTAATAAAATATAATATCTTACCTTGTCCCAGTCAGGTTTTATTTTTAGTGCATCAAAAAGAACGTCAGGATCAAACGACTCCCACATCCCACCATATTTTCCTTCTATATTATGTTTCAAACTGCGGTAACACAGCGCAATATCTTGGTACTTATCTGCATACCCCATCCTGCCAAGGTCAATAAATCCACTGATCCTTCCATTTTCTGCAAAAATATTCGGCAGACAAAAATCTCCATGAGACAGTACATATTCTTCCTCTGGCTTATTTTGTATCAACCAATCAAGCAGCTCCTCTGGATTCTGAAAACCTCCTTCACCAAAAGTCTCTGGTTCCACATGATCCAAATCTACAAGACCCAAACGAACCTGACGCACCGCCATCTGTAGCTTTTTCTCTATGCTGCTATCAAACCTACAATCTGCCATATCTATCTGCCACAACATATGTAGCCCTTCCGCCAGTACAGCCGTCAAGCGCTCAGGATTCTCTCTATATTCCCCTTCACAAACCATATCCCCCGGAACCCTTGACATAAGCAAATAACTCTTCTGCCCCTGCTCCTCGTAACACAAAACCTCTGGCACTGGAAGTTTTCCCTTCAGCCATTCCATAATCTGCGCTTCCCGTCTGGACTCATCTCCTATCTCCTGAATCTTTAAAACACAATCTCGGAACATCAGCACCGACGCTGAGGACATGCCTATTTGATTTGTTGTATACTCTGAATGAAGCATCCTTTTTATCTTATCTGGTATCTGTATCCCTTCCATCCATCCGCCTCCTCTGCCCTCTTTCTTATGAATAAAATGAGCCAATACAACCCTGCATCAGCCCACGTTACCCCTTTTCTTTTGTCCAAAAATAACCTTCCTGCCCTTATGCCCCTCACTCATCCCAACTCCTATATTGACTGGGTGCTTCTCCCTTGCTTTTGATTATGGTTGGCTGCGCCGTTTGCTCCTCCAATACCTGAAGGATTTTGCACTGAAATCTCCACTCTGCACCAAAATCAAAAACATATTTAAATTGCTTGCCCTTATACAACTTTAGTTTACTCAATTTATATTTATCTGTTGTCCGCAGCTCGTCCTCAATCTCCCTTGCATAATAAGAATCACTTCTACTCCAATAAACATTATCCATAAAAAATGCATGAGCATGATCGTCCTCAAACTGAAAGGCATCCAAGATCACGCCATGAAGCTGAAATAAAGTAGCCTTTCCAGAAATTTTTATATGGCGATAGCAGCCAGTACCAAGTGACACACTAATCACAAAAGATTGATCCGCCCTGTTATGGATGGAAGTAACCTATGCATTTTTTTTGGATGGTCTCTTTTCTTCTGCCTCTTTTGTCCCTATCCTTTGCACCATATCCAACCGTTCTGCTTCTTCCTGAAGCGCCTCTGCGTCATCCATATAAAAATGCTCATAAAATTCATATTCCGCCTCTTCCAACGTCGGCAGCTTATCCTCCATGCTAAGCGGAATCTTAAGCTTCTCACAAAACCTTTTAAAAAACGCATACGTCCTATGATCGCGTACCTTCACTCGTTTTGGGCAAATACTTTGCTGCACTAATGCATTGATAAAAAAATTTAACAGCTCCTCTGGATTCTCCTCATAATGTACCGCCAACTCAACGGGAAGAATATAATTGCTAGATATTTCCAACGCCAACAATATAATCGGATAAACAGGAACCTCCTCATCCTCATTCTGAATCGGTCTGTAAAATCGCATCAAGCCACATTCCCACACACCTGTCTTTTTTATTTTCTTTAAAGTGGCGATGCCAATATCATTGCTCGCCTGCGGAGTCGGCCATTCTCTTGGCCTTTTCTTGGGAATCTCTATAAATCCCGTTTCATACACTCCATGTTTCTTTTCAAAACAAACTATCTCCTGCTTTGCATCACCAATACTGGTGATACCCAGCTCACTTGGATATGTTGTCTTCAAAAGATCAGCCAGCGCAATCGCAGCCGAAAGCGCCTCACAAAGCATTTCCTGTTCTCTGTCATCCTTTAATTTCCACGGATAACACCCCGGTGTACATTTGACAAACTGAGGATATGCATTTTTCCCAGATAACCTTATACCAGCAGAGCGTGTATAATTTATAATTTCCTTATAATCCCAAGGAGTTAGCATATGTTTTCCCTCAAACGTACACAAAAAACATTCCTGTCCAATAAGCCTCTCCTGATAATCCAAGGCAAGCCACATATTTGCCTCCAATATTACACGAAGGCTCTCCAGTCCTTTTTCCCCTATATACAGCTCAAGTCCGCAATTTGCTCTATCTGAATTCACAATACTGATATAACCAATTTCTCCTCCTGTCAGCTTCACGGCAAAGACCAATGTATCCTGCATCTTTTCCCAAAGCTTTGTCTTTCTATATTCAAATGCAAGTCTAAATAACTCGTCAGAAATCATACACTATTTTCTCCTTATCCAACATTTTAAAAATGTTCTCCCTTTTTTATCATACCATATTTTTCAGAGAAAATATATATCTATTTCCGGCTTTTCCTGTCCACTTATTACATACTTCCACTATGGCGCAATGCATCTTTATACGCATCCGCTCCTTATCAGCTTAGACAAATAGCTTAAAACACGATCAAAGAATTGATTTCTCTGCTCCTTGCTGCTATTTGCCACATAATATTCCAGATTAAAATCCATCCCATTGCTGCTGACTCCCGTAATTAAATAGGTAGGGTCCATCCCATATGTATGATATAATGCCAAGAGCTTATCCACAGAAAGTCCCGTAGCTCCCGCCTCAAGCTTGCGGTAATGTTCCTCTGTAACATCAAGCACTTTTGCAATATCTGCCTTATCAACATTCATGTTTGTTCTTGATTCCCGCAGCCGTTTTCCAATTTGTATATTTATATTTTTTCTTTCTGTTTTCATAATTTACACCTCTTTCCTTATATCAATCATAACAACGGATGGTATAAATCCATAGGCCAACAAATAACCCAATATACATCATTTTTTATCCTTTTTTTGATATTGAAAAAAATGATCTTCTTGTTACATTAAAAAGGATATGCTATAATACACCACAGCTTTTGGATAAAGTATAAGTTTTTGTAAAGATATGTTGTATAGTCATTTTCGGAAAGGGCCCGCGCAGAGAATCGCCTATAGTCCTCCG
>CAMWWW010000087.1 GCA_947178015.1 uncultured Clostridia bacterium | reverse complement strand
AGCCCAAGCATCGGATGAATCAAATGCCACATAAATTGGAATATCGCCAATAATCTGTATTCCTTTTTCCTTTGCATACGTCTTTAATTTATCCCACTGTTGCTGAAATTGAAACTGCAAATATTTATAAAATTCAATATCAAAATAGCACTCTCTTCTATAATAATCAAGAGCAAAGCCCCATCTCTTTCTGATGTCCTCCGCCCACTCAATCCAAGAAGCACCATCAAATCGCTGCTTTACTGCCATAAAGAGCGCATAGTCCTCCAACCAGAAAGCGTTCTCTTCCACAAAATGGTTAAAATCAGGATTATGTGAAATATCGCTCCGCTCATATGCCAAACGCAGCAAGCCAAACCGCTGCCGATATAATTTTTCATAATCCACCAGTGCAGGAGAGTTTCCAAAGTCACACTCCTCGCACTCCTCTTCCGTAAGCACACCTTCTTCTATCAGCGCCTCCAAATCGATAAAATAGGGATTCCCCGCAAAAGACGAAAACGATTGGTAAGGAGAATCCCCGTAACTGGTAGGAGAAAGGGGCAGAATCTGCCAATAGCTCTGCCCCGCCTCCCAAAGCCAGTCAATAAATTGATAAGCTTCCTTTGAAAAACAGCCAATTCCGTACTTTGACGGCAGGCTGGCAATCGGAAGCAGTATTCCACTGCCCCGCTTCATACACATTCCACCTTCCTTCCAAGCAGCATGCCACTGCGCGCATCTACTTGCACTTTCTTTTCCACTGCCTTTATGCAGTCCGCCTCGCCGCCATCTGCCAGAACCGCCCACTGCCCTTCTGGCACTTCCAATGTAAAATCAAGAGAAGACGCATTATAGACGATCAGCAGCTCATCCCACGGCTCCTTGTGTTCCTGTACACAATTATTTAGCCGAAAGGAAACAACACCCTCCCTATGTATCTTCTTTTTATAAATACGCGAAACAGCGGACGGAGATTTATCGCACAGTCCCGGCAGCTTTTTTCTCAGCCGAATTAACCCTTGATAGTAAGAGACAAGCCCCTTACATTCCACGGTCTGATGCCAGCGCAACATATTGATCTCTGGCGAGGAGCAGTAACTGTTGCCTTCTCCAAACTTTGTTCTGCCAAACTCCTCTCCTGCCTGCAAAAACAGATTTCCCTGACTTGTAAAATAGATAAACGCTGCCAGCTTATTCGCAGCCAGCACATCCTCCCGATAAGAGGAAAAATCATCGTCCCCGTGCATGGACAGCACCAATTTATCCCAAAGTGTATAGTTATCATGTGCCGAGACATAATTCATAATCTGTGCACAGCTCTTTGGACAAAACTCCGCTCCTCCATCCTTCCAGCCTGTCACGGCATGAAGGACAAGACTCTCAAGATTTTCTCCTCCATTTACAAAACCCGGCTCCTCTCCATAGAACACATGCCCCTTAATCACATCTCTGGTGTCATCGCTGAAAATGCCGATTCCATCGTCAAGGTAACATGCGTTTTCCTTAAGAGCTGCCCTTGTTCCGTCCTCCATCGGGGAATCATCTGCCCTCCACGGCTCGCCGTACATTATTTTCTCGCCCGCGCCAAACTCCCTATCCAGCTCGCCGCGTATCCGATTCATCAGCTCCACTGTGAGAAGTCCCATCAGATCAAAACGAAATCCGTCCACATGATATTCCTTCGCCCAGTACATAACCGAATCTGCAATATAATTATCAACCATAGCCCGGCCCGCGGCAATATCGTTGCCACAGGCAGAACCATTGGACAGGCTGCCGTCTTTTTCATAGCGGTAATAATACCCCGGAACCATCCTCTGAAGCCACGAATCGTCGCGGTAGGTATGATTATAGACCACATCCATCACCACACGAATCCCATTTTTATGAAGTGCCTGAATCATCTGCTTACATTCTCTGATCCGCACGGTACCGTCCGTGGTATCCGTCGCATAAGAGCCCTCCGGGACATTATAATTCACCGGATCATAGCCCCAATTATACTGCTTTTCATCTCCCGCTTCATTCACCGAACCATAATCAAAAAATGGCAGCAGATGAACATGTGTGATGCCTAGATTTTTTAAGTACTCCATACAGGTGGGATATTCCCCGTTCGTTCCCGGCACAGTAAATGCAAGATATTTTCCGCGATATGCCTCCTCCACGCCGCTATCCTTATCATATGAAAAATCTTTGATATGCAGCTCATAGATAATCTGCTCTTCTCCCTTTTTTGGAGCAACATCTGCGTCAAAGCCCGGCGGGTCGGTAAGCCGCAGGTTCACCACCATGCTTCTGTCTCCATTGCAATTACAGCCAGTCGCATAGGGATCTGCCGTCTCCACGGCTTCCCCGTCCCTCCAAACCAGATAATCATAATACATGCCGTGCAGGCTCTCAGGAAATGCAAGCTGCCAAACCCCATTTTTGGCAGGCTGCATTTCCTTAACAAGCCATGCTTTACCATCTCCTTCTCTGTAAAGCCTTAACTCCAGCTTCCTTGCAAGAGGACTCCACACCTTAAATACCGTCTCCGACTCCGTACAATGAACCCCCAGATCCTTTCCATCGTAACGGTATTTTTCATCCAATTCTTTACTTGTATACATAGCGATATCGTCCCTCACAGCTCACTCTCTCCCGAACAATATAAATTAGCCCTTTACAGCTCCTGAAACTCCCTCAACGTAACACTTCTGCGTCATAAGGAACAGAATCGCGATCGGTATCGAAATAATGACACAGCCAGCATAGAACTGTGTATAATAATACTCTACAAATTCCTGCTCCAACATCGTCCACAAACCAATGGCGATCGTATAATAAGGAGTCTCATTTCCCATAATTACCTTGGCAAAGATATAATCCACCCACGGTCCCATAAAAGTTGTGATCAAGGTATAGGTGATAATCGGTTTTGACAGCGGTATGGTAATCCGAATAAATGTATCCCACTTGGTCGCTCCGTCGATATACGCTGCCTCGTCGATGCTCTTTGGAATGGTGTCGAAAAATCCTTTTGCCATATAAAAGCCAAGTCCTGCGCCGCCAGAATAAACCAGAACCAAGGAGATCTGCTTTAACACTCCAGTCTCCAAAAGTCCAAGCCCTTTCAGAATATAGTAAACCGCTATCATGGACATAAAGCCCGGAAACATTCCAAGTATCAGCGCTATATTCATAAATTTCTTTCTCATCTTAAAGCGAAGCCGGCTCATAACATAAGATACGCACAATACAAAAAATGCAGACAAGATTGTGCTGAAAATCGCGATCACAAATGTATTGGTAAACCATCTGGTGAAATTAATACTGCTGTTTCCATTAAATAAATTAATATAATTGTCAAACGTAAATCCTCTCGGCCATATGTAACTCTTATACGATCCGCCCTCCTTGCGGAAGGAGGTCAGGATTACATAGAAAATGGGCAATACCCAGATAACACTTAAAACTGCCAGCAGAATATGGCACGCCGTATTGGTAATAAATTTCTTTGTCTTCATTATTGGAATGCCCCCTCATCTTTATAGGAACCTGTTCGGCGGTACGTTGTAAGCGAAAGCACTGCCAAAATAATAAATACCAGAATACCGATAACAGCTCCCAGATTATAGTCTTTTTGTGTGATCGTCAGCCTGTATAGCCATGTGACAAGCAAATCCGTCTTTCCTGCATAATAGTATTCCAGAGAATCTGGACCACCGCCGGATAACAGGAAGATAACGTTAAAGTTATTGATATTTCCTGTAAAGGAAGTAATCAAGTTTGGCGTCATAATAAAGAGCATATAAGGAAGCGTGATCTTCCAGAAAATAGTCGCCGAATTTGCGCCGTCGATTTTTGCTGCCTCATACAGCTCCGCTGGAATATTCTGCAAAATTCCTGTAGTGGAAAGCATGGTAAATGGTACACCAATCCAGATATTAATGCAGATAATCGTAATCTTTGCATAGAGTGAATTGGTAAAAAACGGAATGGATTCCGTCGCGCCAATCAGTCCTATCTCACGCAGAAGGACATTCACCGGACCATTTGCATTGAAGATGGTTCTCATGCTGAGCAGCGTTACAAACTGAGGCACCGCTACAGACAACACAAACATAAATCTCCAAAATCCCTTGCCTCTGGTTCCCTTGCGGTTAATCAGAATAGCCAGCAAAAGTCCAAGAATATAACAGCTTACCGTAGCCACGACCGCCCAGATTAAGGTCCATGTCAGAACAGGCCAAAAAGTAGACGCCAGCGCGCTGCCCTGTGAAAACATCGCCTTAAAATTATCCAGTCCCACCCATGAGAACAAATTTCCCGGAGGCTGATGCTCATGGTCGTAGCTTGTAAAAGCGATCAAAATCATAAAGATCAGCGGAACAATCGTAAAGCAGATAATGCCGATAATCGGCATCGCCAACAAAAATGCATGAAGATTTTCCTCTTTTAACGATCTCAGATCATCCATAAAAGAAGGAATATGTTGCCCTTTCTCCTTGCGCTTCTGTGTACAATACGCACTCTTTGCAGACATATATGCGATAAACAGAATCGCTGCTGTCAGCACAATCGTGATAACGCCGTACAACAGACAGAGCATGGAATTATCTCCAGTGGAATATTCATAGATACCAAGAGCCTCATTGTATACCTGCCCCTGCTCTACCGTACCCAGAGTCATAAAGTTGCCAAGGGCTCCGATGCCAAAGGAAAACAAATAAGCGAGATATGCAATCTCCATAATGAGAAACAGCAGTCCTCTGACAATCTGCTTATTGACAAGATTTCCTAAACCGAAAACAAAATACGAAAGTCTTGTCGTGGTATCTCCATCTTTCCATACTTGTATTGCATTGCTATCACCCGGTCTGCCGGCTACGGCAGACTGGGCTTCCTTTTTTTTCGTCTTCATCGAAAACCTCCCTGAATATGTATCACTTTGTCATTGCTTCCACAAAAGCATCCAGCTTCTGCTGTACATTATCCTTTGTGATCTCTTTGCTTCTGATCTCTGTCGGAATTGCGTTTGCATACGTCCAATATCTTGCGCTAAATACAGAATTTGCAGGCTGTGCCACACTTGCTCTATTTACCTCTTCAATAATAACATTTGCCAGAGGATCTGCCTTCACAGTGTCGCTCTCACTCACTTTCAGGTTAGCAGGAATCTGTGCAGATAACTGATAACGAAGCAACTGATTCTGCTCGTCGCCGAGGAAAGCTGCAAAAGATACTGCCGCCGCCATATTCTTGGACTGTGCGTTGACACCAATACATTTGGAGCCATAGAAGCCTAACAACTGATAATCATTGCCATCAGGATTAAAGGTTGGGATTGGAGCAAGCCCTAAATCATCGCCAAGGATTCCCTTATACAGATCATAGTCCCATGAACCAGTAAACCAAGCGCCAATTCTGTGATCCTCTGCCAACTCAGAAACAGAGATTTCACCGTCATATGCACATTTCGGATTGTTGATCAGATCGATCAGGTAATTTGTCACGGCAACACCTGTCGCATTGTTCCAATCAACTCCTGCCTCAAGATTGCTTCCATCCTCACCAAAGATGCTTAAGCCCGCTCCATAGTAATATGCGCCAAGCTTCCAGCCGCCCGCTGACTCAAAGTAATAATTATATACATTATCTGCGGTTTCTTTTGCCATAATCTTCTCTATTGACACAATGTCGCTCTCATCCAGCAAGGTCTTGTCATAATACATAAAGAAGGTATTATGTGTAAATGGAATCGCATAAATCGCATCATCTATCGTCACCGTCGCCAAAACTGCATCCCCGTTGGTTTCCTTCACCATAGTCTCTGTAGTTCCGCCAAGCCTTGCAATCGCGCCCGCCTCAACCAAAGAGGGAAGCTGGTCACTAGCAAACATAAAAACGTCCGCCGCATCGCCAACATCCTTCAGCACAGATTCCTGACATTTATCCTCACCAACAATTTCCGTCACCCACTTAATATTATATTCAGGATGAGCGTCTGCAAAAGCCTTCTGCTGCTGTTCCATAATGCCAGTATCCACCTGATTCTGCGGGCACCATACTTTCAGCGTAACATCCTGTACCTCTCCCTGCTTCACTGTGCCCGAATTCTGTGTCGGTGTTGTTCCACCTTTGCCTCCACATCCAGCCAAAGCCGTAACGGTCATAGCCGCCGCCAATAATGTGACAAATAACTTTTTCATAAAATAACCTCCTTAAATATAAAAGTTTCGTTAAGTTTTGCTAAAATATAATTTATCATATATTATGAAGATAGTCAAGGAATTATTTGTGCATATTGACGGTAAATTACATATTTTTTTGTATATATTGTGCATTTTGTATATCATTTCTAAACTTTTCGTCCACCACATTTTCGAAACTTTTTTATAATATTTTCGTATTTTCGCCTTTGAGAAACTCTTGTACACACACAAAAAGCCTGAAATTATGTCAAAAAAATACTTCTCATCAAAGTAATAAGTTTCGCTGCCAGCCTTGTATTTTTTCGTCAATCTTGCTATAATCATAATTAGAAAAAAAATATTATTGTCATTTTGCACAAAAATTTTAGGCTGACAGGAGGCAACGCAATGGCTACCATCAACGATATTGCTACAAAGCTTGGAATATCCAAAAGTACAGTTTCGAAAGGGTTAAATAACGCGACAGATGTCAGCGACGAGATGCGCAAAAAAATATTAGAGACGGCGGTTGAGCTTGGCTACACAAACAAGCGCCTTCAGAAAAAAATAAAAAAGCTCTGTATTCTAATTGAAAATATGGATTACACCACCCCAAATCATTTTGGCTACGATCTGATTTTGGGCTTTAAACAGATGGCAGAACCAGAGGGCTGGCTGATTGACATCGTTCCCGTTACCATCGATTTTCAAAAACTCACGCCATATGGTGTATTTATGATGCAGCAGGGCTACCAAGCCGCCTTTATCCTTGGTTTCTCCCTCTTGGACCCATGGATGGCAGAATTCCATTCCTCCAAGGTCCCCACTGTTCTCTATGACAATTACATAAAAGATAACCCCTACATGGCTTCTGTCGGCTGTGACAGCACGGAAGGCTTTGATCTGGCTGTCCGCCATTTAATGAAACTCGGACATAGAAAAATCGGCTTGATCTCTGGACCTCTGGATTCTTACATCCTAAAAGCTAGATACCAAGCCTATCTCGAAGCATTGAGCAAACATGGACTGGAAATAAATGAAAACTTTATCGGACTTGGCTATTATGTGGCAGAATCCACCCGCACCTATATTCCCAAACTGTTAAAGGAAGGGGTCACTGCCATCCTCTTCTCTCATGATATTCGGGCAATTTCTGCCATAACAGAATGTGACGACCGCGATATCCGCATACCAGAAGACCTAAGCATAATAGGCTTTGACGATCTGCCTATGACCTCCTACACCGCCCCTCCCTTAACAACCATACGCCAAGACCGAATCGCACTGGGAAAATGCGGCTTTTATGCGCTTTCCTGCCTGCTTAACCAAGTGGCGATCGGCTCCATCCTTCTTCGGGCGTCCCTGATCGTAAGGGATTCCACCGGACCTGCAAAAACATCAGAACAACCGAAAATATAACATTTCATGCATACTCCTCGCATATACTCTGATAACAGTTTAATTGTGAGGTTTTCTATGTTTTCTTCTATCAAACAATACATTTTATCACACCGGCCGCTCCTTCTTATCATTCTATGCTGTCTGCTCGCAGGAATGGGCGCACTCGCCTATCACGATATCCTTCCTGTCAGTTACACCGTAGGAAATAGAGAGCTGCCCATCTACAGCGTGGACACTGCTGAAAAAAAGATTGCGCTCTCCTTCG
Organism: uncultured Clostridia bacterium; assembly: GCA_947178015.1. Taxonomy (GTDB): domain Bacteria; phylum Bacillota; class Clostridia; order Lachnospirales; family Lachnospiraceae; genus RGIG8607. The sequence continues at coordinate 729 of CAMWWW010000087.1, read as the reverse complement.
ACGCCGCATGGGGAAACGAAGATACCGCAGAGATTCTCTCCATTCTTGCCAAACATAATGTACGTGTCACCTTCTTTATGACAGGCGGCTGGGTGGAGAGCTATCCCGATGATGTAAAGGCGATTGCAAATGCAGGGCACGATCTAGGAAATCACAGTGAAAATCATAAAGAAATGAGCAAGCTGACAAACTCTGAAATTGAATCCGAACTGATGAGCGTACATAATAAAGTAAAGGAACTGACTGGAAAAGAAATGTGCCTGTTCCGCCCTCCTTACGGAGACTATGATAACGATCTGATCAAAACAGCCGCATCTTTGAATTACTACACCATCCAATGGTCAGTGGACAGTCTTGACTGGAAAAACTATGGGGTCGACAGTGTGATTAAGACGGTGTGCGAACACAAGAATCTAGGCAATGGAGCGATTATCCTGTGCCATAATGGGGCAAAATACACTGCACAGGCACTCGATACCATGCTGACGAAATTAAAAGAAGCTGGATATGAATTGGTTCCTATATCAGAATTGATTTATAAAGATAAATTTCATATGGACCATACAGGAAAACAGATTGCGGATTAGAAAAATATAGTGTGTTTTTAGACAATAACTTATAGGTTTATGTAAAGGCAGTTTGTGAAATCATTTTCGAAAGAGGTCCGCATAGCCACCGCAGCTATTTCCTCCGTCACCCCGCTCCCGCTTAGTTCAAAACGTAGCGGAC
>CAMWWW010000086.1 GCA_947178015.1 uncultured Clostridia bacterium | reverse complement strand
AGCGAGGTTTCTCACGAGCTTAGTGTCCGCTACGTTTTTCACTAAGCGGGAGCGGGGTGACGGAGGAAATAGCAGGGCTGGCTATGCGGACCTTTCTCGAAAATGATTATACAAGTAACTTTTACAAAAACTTATACAAAATTGAATGTATATTTCACATATATACTTGACAATTGTACAACAATATGTTATATTTATGACAACAAAGTGTTATACATTAAGGAGGGTTTGAAATGATACAACAAATATCCGACTCTGAGCTTGAGATTATGAGAATAGTCTGGGGAAACCCAGAGAAGGTGACATTATTTCCCTATATTATGGATGGGCTGGCAGCAAGGGGAAAACCTTGCCAAAAAAATACGCTTATCGTGCTTTTATCACGTCTTATCAACAAGGGTTTTTTAAGTGCCAAGAAAATAGGACGCCGCAATGAATATACCCCGCTTGTGTCAGAAACAGAATACCAAACAGCACAGACAAAATGCTTCTTAAATAAAATTTATGAAGGAAATGTAAAAGGACTTGTCTCAAATTTAATCTCAGGAGATTTGTTAGAGGATGCAGAGTATGAAGAACTGAAAAAGCTGTTGGAGAAAGGACAGGATAAACCATGAATCTTATTTTGAAAACCATCCTATCCATGTCTTTTTCCGGCGCCCTTCTTATCTTGGCGCTATTGGTAGTAAAGAGATTTTTGAAATATAAAACGAGCAGACAATGGCAATATTATATATGGCTTATTGTGATTATACGACTTTTCCTTCCCTTCTCGCCAGAAGAAAGTTTCATGGGGAAAATCTATTCATCCATTGAGTGGACGACAGCACATCCGACCACTCCTGTGCAGCAGCCCTCTTCTATAGATAATGTTTCTGCTCCTGTTGAATTGGATCAGAACAACAAAACCATACCTATCCCAGCAGACGTTACGGATGAAAAGCGTCCATTGCAGGATTTGCAAACCATATTGCTCCATCAAAGCTGGCTGCTTTGGCTGGCTGGCGCGTTGGGCATACTGATACACAAGGTGACAATCTATCAGAGTTTTGTTCGTTATATACAGGCTGGCTCCATTCCTGTCTCCAATCTGAAACAATTGGATCGGCTTTCTGCTGCCGCAGAACTGGCAGGCGTAAGAAGACCTATGGAGCTCTGTATCAATCCTCTGGTATCGTCGCCGCTGCTTATTGGTTTCTTTCATCCATGCATCATTCTTCCAAGCGACGCCATTTCGGAAGAAGACTTTTTCTATATTGCTCTGCATGAGTGTATACATTATAAACGGCGCGATATGTTTTATAAATGGCTGGTGCAGATCACAGTCTGTCTGCATTGGTTCAATCCGCTTGTATACCTGATGAGGCGCGAGATCACAAAGGCATGTGAATTTTCCTGTGACGAAGCTGTTCTCGCAAAAATAGGGCAAACGCATGCACAAAATTACGGAAAAACCTTGCTTAATGCTATGGCATCCGTAGGAAACTACAGAGAATCTCTCGGTGCTGTCACATTAAATCAAAACAAAAAATTATTAAAAGAAAGGTTGGGCGCCATTATGAGCTTTCAAAAACAATCCATACTATTAAAAACGTTTACTGGCCTATTGACCGTATCCTTTTTTCTCACAGCCTTTTTTCTTGGTATTTATCCAACAGCGGCTACTATGGTTTCAGCCAATGAAAGTCAGCCTGCCGCCGAAAGCAAACCAGACCATAAAGAGGAGAAAAAAATATCTGCCACGCGGGCAGAGCAATACTATGAAGCGGACAGCCTGCCGCTTTTCCAAATTGCTTTTTCTCGGATGGACGCGGATACACAGAGTGCATGGCTGGACAAAATCTATGAAGATGAAGCCATCGCCTTCTTTTCCGTCAGCATTGACCAGTTAAACGGCGACAATGCTCTCCTTTCCCATTTTGCCGAAAAAGTCTATGCAGATGGAGCGCACTCTTTTTTCTCCATCTTACTGGATCATATGAGCAAGGAAATGCTGGAAGATTGGCTGGACAGAACCCATTTTGCTGAGAAGCTCTATGCAGATGGAGCGTACTCTTTTTTCTCCATCTTGGCGGATCACATGAGCAAAGAAATGCTGGAAGATTGGCTGGACAGAGCTTTGGATGATCGAAATTTTGGTTTTCAATCTCTGATATTTCAAAAATTGGACTGGAACTTTGATTGGGCGGATGAGCTGGAGGAAAAGCATAAGCAATCGGAAGAGCAAAAAACACAACTGGAAACGCAAAAGCTCGAAGAATACCAATTATATGGCATCACTCGCGAGGGAAAATTATACTATTACAACGGTCAGCTTATCAATATCTTTTTAGATATTCGGCAGGACAGCTCCTTTTATACATTAGATTTTAACCCTGAAGGAACTATCAATATCAAAATTTCCCGAAACAAAGAGGGTAAAATAATTAGTGTAGAAGTCATGACGGAGGCAGAGATAGAAGAACTTTTTGGCGATATGGATGATACAGATGATAACTAGATAGATAACTCCAAAGATAAATGGCCAGATCAAACAGAACGAATACCAGAAAGAATCCCTATCATTTTTGAAGGTATCGATTTATGTAATCATTTTCGAGAAAGATCCGTGCAGAGAATCGCCTATGGTCCCCCGTCACTTCGCTCTCGCTTAGCGTCCGCTATGTTTTTCACTAAGCGAGAGCGGCGGGGCGACAGAGAAAATAGCAGGGCTGACTATGCTGCTGATATTAATGTTTCAATTCCACAATGGGTATTTCTCTCCATATTTCCTTGTCTTCTATAACATTTCTCATCCGTATTTTCTGGTATGGTTTTTCATATCCTGCATGTTCTATGGTTCCATTTACATTTCCATCTTCCTCAATCACAAAAGAATACAAATGGTAATATCCCTCTTGGTATGCAAAGTCTTCTCCATTATCTATATAGTGCTTCCAGCTTCCTTTTCCGGGATATACTTCAAGCAGACATTCTTTTTGTGCTTTTTCTCCTACATATGCCTGTTCTTCCATAACAGGAATCACACTTCCCGCTTTTACGTAAATAGGACATATCTCAAGTGGTGCCTCTCTTACAAACCATACGGGACCTGTTTTCTTTTCCTTTGTCCAGTAATCGTACCACACGCCCTCCGGCAGATAGACCATGCGCTTTGTCATCCCCTGATTGACCACGGGAGCTACAAGGATCTGGCTTCCCAGCATAAACTCATCATTGCATGTCCGCGCCGTGTTGTCCTTCTCATAATGGAATACAAGAGGGCGCATAATCGGCGCTCCTGTTTTTTCCTCCTCATAAAACAGATCATAGAAATAGGGGATCAGGCGATAGCGAAGTTTTACATAGTCTCGGTAAATATCCATAATCGCCTTCCCAAATTGCCATGGTTCCTGCCTTCTGGTGCCCATGGCGGAATGATTGCGAAAGAGCGGTGAAAAGCATCCCACCTGAATCCATCTTGCCAGAAGCTCCGGTGTGGTATCCGCCCCAAAACCGCCGATATCAGTTCCAGCATATGGCATACCAGATAACCCTAGATTACATAGTTGAGGGATCACCATCTGAAGATGTGACCAAAGGCTTGTGTTGTCTCCTGTCCACACGGTACTGTATTTCTGGCTTCCAGCATAACACGCTCTTGTTATGACAAATGGTCTTCGCCCATCCGCCTTCTTAAGCCCCTCATAGGCAGCTTTTGCCATCAGATGACCATAGACATTATGCATCTCGCGGTGATCACTTTTTCTGTCTTCATCTGTGAATACTACATTGTCCGGAAGGGGGCCCTGAAAACTTGCCGGTTCATTCATATCATTCCAGATTCCCCGCACACCCATTTCCAGCAAAAAGCGCTGTTTTTCACCCCACCATGTTCTGACAGATGGGTTCCCAAAGTCGGGAAATACTGCGTCACCGGGCCATACTTTATTGATATAGACTTCTCCCTCTGGTGTCTTGGCAAAATAGCCATTCTTTATCCCTTCTTCGTATACCTCATATCCTTCTTCCTTCTTTACGCCGGGATCGTTGATGACCACTGTTTTAAATCCTTGCTTGGAAAGCTCAGACAGAAACTGCTTAGGAGCACCGTGGTAGCGCTTCTGATTCCAAGTAAATACCTTATAATCCTGCATATAATCAATGTCAAAATGAATCGCGTCGCAGGGAATGTCATTCTCTCGAAAGCCTGCTGCCAGCTCCTCCATATCCTCCTGCGTCACATAACCCCAGCGGGACTGATGATATCCTAGCGTCCATTTCTGCGGCAGCGGACAGGTTCCTGTCAGATAGGTATAGTTTTGCAGCACGCTTGCAATAGAGGAGCCTGCGATATAATAATAGTCCAGTCTGCCTCCCTCTGCCCCGATCCAATAATATTCTTCTGATTCCTGTCCCATATTAAAGGTACTTTTATAGGTATTGTCAAGGAATAGTCCATAAACCTGTGTATCTGTAAGCGTGATAAAAAATGGAATGGTCTTGTACAGTGCCTTAAAGCAATCTACATGTGGTTCTGGATTATCGGTATTCCACATCTCATATTCATAATGCCGCTTATCAAGAAAGCCTGTCTTGTCCCCCAGACCGTAGAAATTCTCCGTTCCCTGCATTTTCTTTTTTATCTCAAATTTCTGTTTTGACTCTGCCAGTACTGCATGGCCCTCGCTGAGCAAAAGCTCCTCTGCTTCCTTGCCGCCTCTTGGCAAAGGCTTTCGCTCCCCTCGATAATCTTCGCAGACCAGATTTTTCTGCTTATCAAAGAAATCGATATAACATCCATGATCCACTCTGACCAGCACCTCCCCGGTATCCAGCCACAGCCCGTCCTCCTGCCTGTACACAGAAGGTGTAAATGACACCGCCTTATCTCCCTCTATCGCCTTAGAGCGCACCGTATTGTCCTCGCACACTCTGATAATCTGTGGCGTCACTGCCTCAATCCATGCTTTTTTCCCTTCAAAATCAAGCTCTATCCTCTGTCCATCCACCTTGTAGCCAGTAAGCGTTTCCTGTCTCATGTCACTTCTCCCTTCTAAACTAGAATCCATGTCCGGATCTTTCGAAAATCCCCATCCATCACACAATAGTCCGCCTTTACTCTACCCGTTTTCTCTGGGGAGATCGCCGTGTGGATATAAAGAGCAGAAAGCCCAGAGCGCTGAGCTCCTGCTATATCCGTTTCCTCATCATTTCCTATCATAACACATTCGGATGGTTTTAGCTGATATTCTTCCAGCAATTTACGAAAAAAGACAGGAGAGGGCTTTTTTTGCCCATGCTCCGAAGAAAGAAAGATGCCGTCAAAGTATTTGGTAAGGCAAAGCATCTCTATCTCTGGTCTTGTAAACGACGCTTGTGCATTAGACAGAAGATATACCCCTTTGCCGCGCTCTTTCAATTCTGAGAGAAACTCCACCACACCGTCATAGCAGCGAATATACTTACGTGAGAACGAGCGAAAAGAAACGGCTGTCTGCCAAGCCATAGAAGCACTGCATAAAATTCCTTTATTGACAAATAAATTTGTAAACACCTTTATCAAATCCGGCTCCGCATATCCGCCTCCACACCGTTTTGTCTCCTCCCTCTCTAGTCTTCGAAATTCCTCCTTTAGCTCCATCGGTTTATAGACGGCACCCTGTTCTCTATAGAGCTCGCTTACCCTCTCCCACAGCTCCGGCGCCTCCTCATCGGTGCGTATATCTGCAAGTGTTCCATAAAAATCAAAAATATAATTCTGGTACATAGCCATCCTCTCCAGAGCGCGTCCATTCTCCTGCCTGCTCTTTTCACTGCTCTATTTTCTTTTCTGAGTATTCTCTAAGCGCATCATAGACCCTGAGGATCTCCCCCACACTCCAAGCTTGTGCAAAGCAGCCCTTAGAGCTTACTGGATTCTCTCCATCATAGATTTCTGGAAGCTGTCCGATGCAGCCTTCCCTCAGCGCAGATTCCAAACTGCCAAGCTGCTTTTCCACATAAGACCTTGCCTCCTCAGAATAACCATTCACCTTAAGATAGGCCAGATAATAAGCTCCCATCGGAAATACCCACACAGTCCCTTGATGATACGCGAGATCTCGATCCAATTGTGCGCCGCCATAATAAGGATGAAACTCCTCATCGGACATCGCTAATGTTCTCAGTCCCAAAGGAGTGTACAGCTCCCGAAATACCACCTCTGTGACAAGCCTTTCTTTTTCTGGCGAAAGTACCGAGAATGGAAGGGACACCGCCCATATCTGATTGCAGCGAATCTGATTATCCGCCTTCGTCCCAGATAAAACATCCTTTAAGCAGCCCTCTTTCTCATTCCAAAACTTTTCAAAACTATGCTTTACTTGTTCTGCAAGCTTACCATAATCCCTCTCCGTCTCTGGGAAAAACCGTTTCAGCTCCTCCATAATGCACAGAGCATTATACCAGTAAGCATTGATCTCCACAGGTTTTCCATGGCGCGGCGTCGGCAGAATCTCTCCCACTCTCACATCCATCCACGTCACCTGATCCAGCTCTTTCCCCGCTATAAGCAAGCCATCCTCATCCATATGAATGTTATAATCCGTGCCCTCTTTATACCAATCTATAATCTCTGCCATCGTATGATAGGCACTTTTTATAAACACCGTATCCTTCGTCTTCTTATAATATTCATATACGGCAAGTATAAACAATAAAGAAGCATCCACCGTATTATACCCCGGCTCCTCTTTCCCCTCTGGAAAAAGATTGGGCATAAGCCCTTTTTTGCAGTAGGACATAAACGTCTTTAAAATACTCTCCGCTGTTTTATATTGTCGTGTCGCCAGACAGCAGCCATGAATCGCTATCATCGTGTCTCTTCCCCAGTCCTCAAAGAATGGAAATCCCGCAAGAATCGTCTGTCCCGCAGTGGAGGAGCGATAAGAAATAAACTGATTCGCACTTACGGCAAGCGTGGCCGCCGGCTCCTTTTCAAAGCCAGACTGACTCCTAAGTGTCTTGTGATATTCCCTGATGCCAATCAGCAATTCCTCCATCTTTGGCAGTTTCGGCACAGTCCCATACACAATGGAAAATGCTGCACATTCTCCCTCTTTCACATCCTTTGTGATCTGGTGATTTACCATGGTACGCCCAAGCTCTGTTCTTCCATCACAGGCATCTGCACGGTAATAAATTCCCTCACAAACTTGAAGCGCAAGCTCACAAAGATCGCCATCCGTTTTAATATACAGCTTTTGCCCATTGGAGCTGATTTTATTTCCATCTATAAGAAACGGCTGATCGCTTGGCGGAAGAACACCCTTTGCTGCAAACATAAGATGTGGAAGAACCTCTAGTCTGACTTCTCTGCCAGAACGATTCGTTATCTGATAGGATATCCCAATCGTATTCTCTCCCTGTCCAAGAACCATCGTCCTTGTAATCTCCACACCCTTTACCAGATATGTCCACTGAGGAACATCCTCATATACGAAATCTGTCTGATAGCGATAGCCCTCCTCTTTTTTCTCCGCATCCTTCTTATTCTGACTTGAGATATGTATTCTCTCTTCTCCTATGCAAAGAATCTCCTCCAATCTGTGTATCATATTGTAGCGATGATTGGGCGAGTGCATACATGCCATCAGCACAGCATGATCCATTCGGCTGCAAGAACCTGTCAGGGTGAGGGAAGAAAACCCGCCCAGCCCATTTGTCATAAGATAACAGCTCTCCTCACCCCGCTCTAATGTTTTCCAATCCTGTTTCCCATATCTGAATTTCATGTTACTCCTCACTTTTATTTATACCCATTTTACTCTGCTCGGAAAGCCTTTGGCTTATTCTTGTGAGCGTATAGATCTCTTTGCACTTCTGCTCCGTCAAGAGCTCTTTCTCAAGACGCCACACCCAGTTTCCTCCCAAGGTAGAAGGCTTATTCACTCTAGCCTCCTTCTCAAGCCCCAAGTAATCTTGAAGAGGGATAATGCAGGTGTCGGCACAGCTCATCATCGCCAATCGGATGAAATCCTTATAGCGGTCCTTCTCCGGTGTCTTTTCCTGATCCAGATATTCGGCAGCAAACGCACGGCTCTTCTCATCAAGATTTTGATACCATTGCACCAGCGTCTCATTATCATGTGTTCCGGTGTAGACAACACAGTTTTTATCATAACAGTGTGGAAGATATCCTGTCTCCTCCTCAGGATTAAAAGCAAATTCCAGCACCTTCATGCCCGGATAACCACTATCCTTTAAAAGCTGTCTGACCGAAGGGGTCTGAAGACCTAGATCCTCGGCAATGATCTTCTGATCGCCAAGTTCCTGCTTTACCGCAAGAAACAGCTCCATCCCCGGTCCCTTTTCCCAATGTCCATTCTCCGCCGTCTCATCCTGATATGGAATACTATAATATTCATCAAAACCTCGGAAATGATCAATCCTCACTACATCATACAGCCGAAAACTGTGCCTAAGCCTTTTTATCCACCATTGATACCCTGTCTGTTTATGATACTCCCATCTATACAAAGGATTTCCCCAGAGCTGTCCCGTCGCTGAGAACGCATCCGGCGGGCATCCCGCCACAGCAGTCGGCAAAAACTCTGCATCAAATTGAAATAGCTCTGGCATAGCC
>CAMWWW010000085.1 GCA_947178015.1 uncultured Clostridia bacterium | reverse complement strand
GCTACGTTTTTCACTAAGCGAGAGCGGGGTGACGGAGGACTATAGGCAATTCTCTTCGCGGACCTCTCTCGAAAATGATTCTACATACCTCCTCCTGATCTGGATAAAGTAATTTTTCATAATGTTGTTAAGTGGTATGTAAATATTCTTTTTGATGGTTTCATTTCTGTTCTTTTATGACAGTTTGCGTAAATTTATGAAAATTCTGCTTGACTTCATTCTTCTTTTTCTCTATAATGGAAATGGTTTTCTATGAGAAGATTTTCCGTTATTTGTGAGGAGGTGTATGGAAGGATGAAGATGACGTTCCAGCCGAAGAAGAGATCCAGAAGCAAGGTTCATGGATTTCGGGCAAGAATGAGCACAGCGGGCGGAAGAAAGGTTTTGTCTGCAAGAAGAGCAAAGGGAAGAAAGAAATTATCAGCTTAGGCCGCAGCAGTGTGGCCTTTTCTTGAACATAGGAGTGGTGCGCTGTGCGTGCCACTCGTTGTTCTATCAGGTAGGAATCAGATATGGAGTCGTTGAAGAAAAACAGTGAATTTCAGATTGTGTACAGGCAGGGAAAATCCTTTGCGAATAAATATCTGGTTATGTATATTAGAGGAAATGAATCGGAAAAAAATCGGGTAGGAATATCGGTAAGCAAGAAAGTGGGCAACAGTGTTGTGCGCCATCGGATAACCAGATTGATTAGAGAGAGCTATCGCCTGAACGAAGAAACCTTTGCCGCAGGCTATGATATTGCAGTGATAGCGAGGGTGGCGGCAAAGGGAAAAGGGTATGAAGATATGGAACGTGCATTGCTTCATCTTGGAAAATTGCACGGGATTTGTAAAAAGTGAGTGAGAATAGCTTGAGGGATTTGTTAAAAAAGATTTTAATAGGATTAATTCGTTTTTACAGAAGGTATTTGTCTCCTCTAAAGGTGAGGACACATTGTATCTATATGCCTACTTGTTCCCAGTATGCGATAGAGGCAATCGAGAAGTATGGTCCCTTTAAGGGCATGTTTTTGGCATGTAAAAGAATATTGAGATGTAATCCCTTCGCAAAAGGAGGGTATGACCCAGTTCCTTGAGAGAGGAATGATACAAGGAGGATATACGAGTGTATCACATTATACTTACACAGAGCAATACATTTCTAATTGGTGATATTGCGAAGTTGCTCGGTATTATTATGAATGGGCTGTTTGAGTTTATCAGCAGCATTGGAATTGAGACCGGAGCGATTGGTTTATCGATTATACTTTTTACACTTGTTGTAAAGATGTTAATGTTTCCAATGACGATCAAACAGCAGAAGTTTTCGAAGATCTCGGCTGTTATGAATCCAGAGATTCAGGCGATTCAGGCAAAATATAAGGGAAAATCCGATCAGGATTCCATGATGAGGATGCAGGCGGAGACGAAGGCTGTCTATGAGAAGTATGGTACTTCTCCTACGGGCGGGTGTTTGCAGCTTTTAATTCAGCTTCCGATTTTGTATGCGTTGTTTCGGGTAATTAATAATATCCCGGCTTATGTGGCTTCGGTTAAGACGGTTTTTATGAATATTGTTACTCCGTTGATGGCTGAGAATGATTTTATGGGCAAGATCTCCTCTTTTGCAGAGGCGCATAATATGTCCATGGAGAAATATGATTTTTCACAGGCTAATTATGTCATTGATCTTTTGTACAAGTTTACTGATACAGAGTGGGGAGAGCTGATCACGCAGTTTCCTGATTTGACTACTGTGATCACGGAAAATCTTGAGAGAATTAATAATATGAATAATTTTCTTGGGATTAATCTTGCGGAGGCGCCCGGATTTGCCTTGACCCCCGCGCTTTTAATACCGATTTTGTCAGGTGTGACGCAGTGGATCAGCACGAAGCTTATGACGGCAAATCAGCCGATCAATGATAATGGCGAAGAAAATTCTATGGCAGCATCTATGAAGATGATGAATAATTTTATGCCATTGATGTCCGCGTTTTTTTGTATTACTATGCCTTCGGGACTTGGAATTTACTGGGTTTCTACCAGTACCTTTATGATTCTTCAGCAGATTGTGCTTAATATGTACTTCAATCGCATGGATATGGAAGATCTGATTATGAAGAATCTGGAGAAGGCAAATAAAAAGCGTGCAAAGAAGGGACTTCCGCCTCAGAAGGTGAGCAATGTAGCGAAGCAGACAGTGCGAAATATTGAAAATGCAGAGCAGATTAGAGAGGAACAGAAGAAGAGAATCGAAGAGACGCATAATAAGATAAAGGAAAGCACGGAATATTATAATAAGAGTGCTGCGAAGCCGGGAAGCCTTGCCGCAAAGGCGAATATGGTACAACAGTATAATGAGAGGACAGAAAAGAGGAAGAAATAGGAGAAGAAAAAGGGGAGGATTTACATGCAGGACTTTATAGAGTTTACAGGTAAAACAGTCGATGATGCGGTGACGAATTCGCTGATTGCGCTGGAAACTACCAGCGATAAGATAGAATATGAAGTGCTGGAAAAAGGGAGCAGTGGTATCCTTGGAATCTTTAATAGTAAGCCGGCTAAAATTAGAGTGAGAAAAAAGATTACGACAGAGGAGCAGGTAAGAGGTTTTCTTCAAGGTGTGTTTGAAGCGATGAATATTCAGGTGGAGATCACAATTCAGATGGATGAGGAAGAAGGAACCATGTCGATTGATCTGGCTGGACCTGAGATGGGGATTTTGATCGGCAAGAGAGGACAGACGCTGGATTCCTTACAGTATCTTACCAGTCTTGTGGCAAATAAATCGAGTGAATCTTATATTCGAGTGAAGCTGGATACGGAAAATTATCGAGAGAGACGAAAAGAGACTTTGGAGCATCTGGCAAAAAATATTGCTTATAAAGTTAAGAGAACGAAAAAAAGTGTATCCTTAGAGCCTATGAATCCCTATGAGAGAAGGGTGATTCACTCTGCTTTGCAGAATGATAAGTATGTGTGCACCAAGAGTGAGGGAGAAGAGCCATTCCGGCATGTTGTTGTGATTTTAAAGAGGGATGGGGCACAAAAGAAAGAGAAATAGAAACATAGCATGTTTAGACAGCCGCCATCTATATGACGGCTGTTTTCAGCATAAATAAGGGGAATTATGGAAAGAAAAGAGACAATCGCCGCAGTTGCGACAGCTATGGTAAATTCTGGTATCGGGATTATTCGTATAAGCGGACAGGAAGCGTTAGATGTGATAGACAGAATATTTTTCTCTCCTTCTGGAAAAAAGTTATCTCATGAACCGTCTCACCGGATTTATTATGGATTTATCAAGGATGAGGAGAGAGTGATAGATGAGGTTATGGTTCTGGTGATGAGGGCGCCAAATACCTACACAAGAGAGGATACCGTGGAGATTGACTGTCATGGTGGAGCTTTTCTTATGCAGGAAATCTTAAAGGTGGTATTAAAGAATGGTGCGAGGGCGGCTGAGCCGGGAGAATTTACAAAAAGAGCGTTTCTGAACGGCAGAATTGATCTTGCTCAGGCAGAGTCCGTGATGGATCTGATCCATGCGGAGAATGAGTATGCTAGAAAAAATTCAGTGAAGCAGCTTAATGGTGAGTTATCAAAGAAAATTACCGACTTGAGGAAAGGGATCTTATATCAGCTTGCATATATTGAGTCGGCGCTTGATGATCCAGAGCATATCTCTCTTGATGGATACCGGGATACTTTAAAAGAGTTTATAGAGGAGATGGGGAGAAAGCTGGAGAGGCTGATAAAAGAATCAGAGGATGGGAGAATTCTGACGAATGGTATCTCTACTGTGATTCTTGGAAAACCAAATGCTGGGAAATCTTCTCTTCTCAATCTGCTTGCCGGGGAGGAACGCGCCATAGTGACGGAAATGGCGGGGACGACAAGAGATGTATTGACAGAACATGTGATGCTTGGGGAACTCTCTCTTCATATTGCAGATACAGCAGGAATTCGCGATACACAGGATATGGTAGAAAAAATAGGGATAAAGAAAGCGAAGGAGTATGCAGAAAAAGCAGATTTGCTTATCTATGTGGCAGATTCTTTGGTTCCGCTTGACGAGAACGACAGAGAGATTATAGAGTTAATTAGAGATAGAAGGGCGATTGTACTGTTAAATAAGATGGATATGGACGGGGTAGTCGACGAGGAGGAGCTGAGAGATCTGACAGGAAAAACCGTGATCTGTATATCGGCAAGAGAAAAAACGGGTATTACTGAGTTGGAATCGGCCATAAAAGAGCTGTTTGACAATGGAGGAGCGGGAAGTCAGGAAGAGGCGTGTATTACGAATATCCGACAAAGGCAGGCCGTTATGGATGCCTACAAAAGTATTTTATTGGTAAAGGACAGCATAGAGAATCAGATGCCAGAGGATTTTTATACCATTGATCTGATGGATGCCTATGAAGAGCTTGGCTATGTGACCGGTGAAACATTGGAGGATGATCTGATCGATGAGATATTTGAAAAATTCTGTATGGGAAAATAGGAGTGAGAAATTATGCCAAATCTTGAAGAGACATATGATGTAGTGGTGGTGGGAGCTGGACATGCAGGATGTGAGGCTGCTCTTGCTGCTGCGCGGCTTGGTCTTAATACGATTGTATTTACCATAAGTGTCGACAGCATCGCCTTGATGCCCTGCAATCCGAACATTGGAGGAAGTTCTAAAGGGCATCTGGTGAGAGAAATTGATGCTCTTGGCGGAGAGATGGGAAAAAATATTGATAAGACCTTTATTCAGTCTAAGATGTTAAATGAGTCGAAGGGTCCGGCTGTTCATTCTCTGCGCGCGCAGGCAGATAAACAGGAATACACAAAAGAAATGAGGCGGACTCTTGAGAATACGGAACATTTGACGATTCGTCAGGCAGAGGTGACAGATCTTGTTGTGGAGGATGGGAAAATGCGGGGAGTAAAAACTTACTCCGGCGCGTTCTATTCTTGTAAGGCGGTGGTTTTGGCAACAGGGACGTATTTGAGAGCGCGCTGTATCTATGGAGATGTCAGCAATGAAACGGGACCAAATGGTTTACAGGCGGCGTCTTATCTTACGGCTTCATTAGAAAAGCACGGGATTGAAATGTACCGCTTTAAGACGGGGACTCCTGCTAGGGTTGACAAAAGAAGCATTGATTTTGATAAACTGGAGGAGCAAAAGGGGGATGAGAGAGTGGTTCCTTTTTCTTTCTCTACCGATCCAGAAAGCGTGCAAAAGGATCAAGTGTCTTGTTGGCTTACTTATACCAATGAGGAAACACATAAGGTGATTCGTGATAATCTATCTCGTTCTCCTTTGTTCTCTGGTGTGATCGAGGGGACGGGTCCAAGATATTGTCCCTCGATTGAGGATAAAGTAGTTAAATTTGCGGATAAAGATCGACATCATGTGTTTATAGAGCCGGAGGGTCTGTATACAAATGAGATGTATCTGGGGGGAATGTCAAGCTCTCTTCCTGAAGATGTTCAGGCAGCTATGTATCGAACGGTAAGGGGACTTGAGAAGGTACGGATCGTGAGAAATGCATATGCGATCGAATATGATTGTATCAACCCAAGACAACTGAAGCCCACTCTGGAATTTCAGGCGATCGAGGGTCTCTACAGTGGAGGGCAGTTTAATGGCAGCTCAGGTTATGAGGAGGCGGCAGCGCAGGGACTGATAGCGGGAATTAATGCGGCACAGAGGATACTTGGAAAAGAGCAGCTTATTTTGGACCGCTCGCAGGCGTATATTGGTGTTTTGATCGATGATCTTGTGACAAAGGAAAATCATGAGCCATACCGAATGATGACCTCGCGCGCAGAATATCGGCTCCTTTTAAGACAGGATAATGCCGATCTTCGCCTGTCTGAGATAGGGCATAACATAGGGCTTGTGACAGACGCACAATATGAAAAGGTTATAAAGAAGAAACAGGCGATAGAGGAAGAAATAAAAAGGCTAAATCAGACGACTGTGGGGGCGAATGATGCAGTACAGGCACTGCTTGCTAGATATGGAAGCACGCCGTTAAAAACAGGCACCACATTGGCGGAATTAATTCGACGGCCAGAGCTTTGTTATGAGATGCTTGCAGAGATTGACAAAGAAAGAAAGCCGGTCTCATCTGCCGTGATAGAACAGGTTAATATTAATATAAAATATGAGGGCTATATAAAACGACAGCTTAAGCAGGTAGAGCAGTTTAAAAAGCTGGAGGGAAAAAAATTAAGCCCAGAATTCGACTATGATAAGGTGGATAATCTGAGAAAAGAGGCAAGGCAAAAATTAATGCTTTACAAGCCTCTTTCGATCGGGCAGGCGTCGAGAATTTCTGGCGTATCTCCTGCGGATATCTCTGTGCTGCTTATTTATCTGGAACAGCTTAGAAGGGAAGAGAGAAGATGACTGAGTTATTGGAGCAGGGACTATTAAAATGGGGAGTTACATTAAGTGATAAACAGCTTGATCAATTTGTACAATATTATAATTTATTGATAGAAAAAAATAAGGTGATGAATCTCACGGCTATCACGGAATATAACGAGGTGGTTCACAAGCATTTTCTTGATAGCTTGTCGCTGCTTGTAGCTCCTATATTCCGGGGAGAGGGAAATCTAATAGATGTAGGAACAGGAGCCGGTTTTCCGGGTATTCCGCTTAAGATAGCATTTCCTCAACTTAAAATAACGCTTTTGGATTCTCTAAAGAAACGTGTTTATTTTTTAGAAGAAGTAGCCGATAAGCTTGGGCTTGAAGAGATGGAATTTATACATGGGAGAGCAGAAGATATAGGGAGAGACGAAAGATACAGAGAAAAATATGATTTCTGTGTGTCGAGGGCAGTCGCTGCGCTTCCGGTTCTAGCTGAATACGGCATGCCATTTGTAAAAAAGGGCGGGTATTTTATTCCATATAAATCTGTGAACATTGAGGACGAGCTGAAAGAGGCGGCACACGCGGTAAAGCTTCTGTCGGGAAGGATCAAGGATACCATATCCTTTGCAATTCCTAATACAGAGATAGAAAGGACGCTGATTCTGATAGAAAAAACAGCGCCCATAGCCAAAACATATCCTAGAAAGGCGGGTATCCCTAAAAAAGAGCCGCTTAAATAGTAGAAGAGAGAAAAATCTGACAAAGCTGGAGGAAATCCTCCGGCTTTTCGATTTGGGGAAAATGCCGGCATCCTTTTAAGTAGGCGTTTTCAATCGCCGGGTTTAATTCTTTATAATATTGTATTGTATCAGAGATGGATTCTTCCATAGCTCCCCCAATAAGAAGAAGGCTGTTGTCAATCTCAGAAATTTTGTGCGAGAAGCTAAAGTTAGTATAATTTCCAATTATACTGGAATAAATATATTTCGAAGAACTGCCTCCTAAATGTGCGGCTTCATGGAAAGAACACAAAAGCTCTTTATAAAAGCAGAGTCGAGAAGAAAAATAA
Organism: uncultured Clostridia bacterium; assembly: GCA_947178015.1. Lineage (GTDB taxonomy): Bacteria > Bacillota > Clostridia > Lachnospirales > Lachnospiraceae > RGIG8607. The sequence goes on along the minus strand of CAMWWW010000085.1, from coordinate 1,182 downwards.
TGTTTGGTAAATTCTTTGCTTAAAAATAGCCTGCTCATCATAATATTATATAAGAGAGTACCAATAATGGGACAATCGATCAAAAGTTTTTGCATCTTCGAATGATGATCGGGGATCTGACCTGCCTTCTTTGGGGAATCAGGATTGACAAGGATCATGCGATCAAACAGGGAATTATCATTGCAGCAAGACATAACGGCGATGCTGGAAGAAGAGCCAGAAGCAATCACGTCTGTTCTTCTGCCAATCACTGATTTAATAAAATCTGTAATAAGCTGTACATAGAGATAATTTGTATAAGTGATAGCAGGCTTGTCTGATCTGCCAAAGCCAAGCAGATCAAGAGAATAGACCATATGGGAAGCAGAAAGTTTTTCTATAATAGGGTTCCACTCTGCATCATTGCTGCCGGGAAGCAGATCGTGGATAAGAAGCAGAGGTTTTCCTTTTCCTGATACGCGATAGGAAACAGAACCAAAACGCCAGTTATAGTAAAGACGATTTCTTGGCAGCACACCTTTATCGGAGGAGAGAAAGATCCATTTATTAAGCAGCATTATGGAGGAAACGGCAGCAGAAGCTGTCAGACATGCAGTGATAATTTTATTTTTTATTTTCATGAAAATACTCCTTTCATTCCTAGAATGGCTGTTTCGTTGGTATTATTATACACGCTGTTGACGATCTTGTCATGTTTTTTTGCGCGGAACAAAGAAAGATAACAATAGATTCACAATAATTAGTTGTATAAATGGTACCTTAACTATTGTTGAATTTCTTTGTAGTTTTTTGTAAAACAATAAAAAAATGAATAAGTAATCGTTGTTTTTTTACCATAATTCTTTGGTTTTATTCATTTTATACATTTTTAAAGAAAAAAATTGTGATTTTTCTAAAACGTGATTGAGTTAAAGTGAAAGATATGTTATGATTATATGGGTAATTAGTCATAATAATTCATATGTTGGTGGGAGTTGGCAAATGGAATTATTAAAATTGCGTCGTTATCTGAATCAAGAATTAAAACAATTAGGAAAAATAATAGAAAAGACAGAAAATATACAAAATAACTATAATTGTCAGATAAAAGATATTGAGGATCAGATAGGACGAATAGAAGAAGATTTTGATTTTGCATATGAGGCGTTCTCTCCTATATCGAAAGAATATGGACGGACGAAA
>CAMWWW010000084.1 GCA_947178015.1 uncultured Clostridia bacterium | reverse complement strand
CCTCTTCAGCTTGGGAAGCTGACATACTACCGATGTACTATATCTGCATTGCATTAAGTATACTCTAATTTATAAAAATTTGCAAGCGATTTTTATAAATTTATAGTGGATGTTCTTGTTTCATTGTAACAGTTCAGACAATCTCTGAACTGTTACCGTATCCAGCCGTTTTGAATTGCCGGCGGAACTTCCTCGAAAATAACGATAGTTTTTTTTTGGATAATGAATATTTTTCAGGATGGTGTAAAGAAAGGTTATATACCAGTATTTTTGCTGGGTATCGCTAACAGCAAAATCCCGGTGATAGTGTAGATAGCTCTTCCGCACAGAAGAGAAGGACTAACAGCAAAGGCGGGATCAAGGATACCAAGTGTCAAGGGATAATTTTGAAAAAAATTACCCATAGAAAAGTCCAGCAATGCATGTAAGGGCATGGTAGATAAAATAAAAATAACCGGCATCAGCAGATAAAGAAGAGTGAGATGGATGGAGCCAAGCCGATAGCCTGCGCCAAGGCAGAAAAGCATGGAGGGAAGCAAAGCCAACAGGGCAGGAAGAATTAGCGCACCATAGTTAAATTTCCCAAATAAAGCGGAGTAAAAGCCAAGGTATAAAACTATCGCGCAGACAGCCAGCAGCAGGGCTGCGGCAAGTACAGTACAGCATCGCATCATAGCATAACGCCGTGGAGAGAATGGTGTACATTTTATTAAAACAGCAACCTTTTGTTTTTTATCAGAGGCAAAGAATGTAAGAAAGAACAGCTCGCTAAGGCAGATAATAGGGATGATCTGGGATAGGTAACGGCCAAAGCTCCACGGGGAGAAGGGCGCCGTATTGGAGACACCCATTAGGATTTCACCTTGAAGCAGGATCATGCTAAAGCCAAGGCAGATAATAAGTATACCAAAGAATACTTTATTCCACAGCAAACGTTTGAATTCATAGTAAATGATTCTACTCATAGTTTAGCTCCTCCTTTGTCAGTCCGCATGAATTTAAGAAATCATCAAATGTGATATATAGTGGAGTCGCTCCTCCTTCTAAAAAAAGTTGAGAGAGCACAGAATCCATTTTTTCCCGTCCGCCAATCAGCTCTTCCGCGCGCTTGATAAGTTGAGCGGTGCCATCATAAAGATAAACGCTGTTAATTTCATTGCGGATAGTTGTCGCATATTCTTCTGGCAGGCAATCCATATATTCAGGATGGCGTATATAAAAATTATTCTTTCTTCTGGTCATAGAAGAATCCCATTTATCGAGATAATATTGTTTGGCGTATTCCTCGCCATATAGCTCCTCCATCAGTCGATAAGTAGAATACGTCGTGATCCCTTCCGAGGTCCAATAGGGATTTTCTGAATCTTCCAGCATAACGCCCAATCCCCACCACTGATGAATGATCTCATGTGCAAGCACTTCAGCGCCTGTCGAGCCTTTCGCAGTATCCTGAAAGTTTTTGACCGTGAAGCTTTCTTCTAATGTGCTGCTTATATTAGAGACGGCGTAACCGCCAAACATAAATTCTGTACCTTGTATGATCTTAAAAGGTTTTCCTTTTGCAAAACTCCGTGGTCCATAGTGTTCGGTACAATAAGCAACTGCAGCCTCGATAATAGAGATGGCGTTCATCTCTTCAAGCTGCTTTTGATGCTTGCGGCTGTAGTAAAATTCAATGGGTATGGTACCACGGTTTCCTTTTAGCTCAGTCTTAACATAATCAGCCGCACAAAGTCCCATGATGGAGGTACCAGAATCGGAAGCAGACCAAGTTTTTGTATTATCGTTATTGTCGGAGATCCACTCTGTTGCATATCCTGTGGTAACAGGAACAAGATTTGCTGGCAGTGTTATATTGGCAAGAAAAGGTGTTTGAGATGTCTTTGTAACAAGTTGTGGTACAGGAAATAGATGTATGCTCAGCAGATCAATGTAGGTTGGAGTGATCATAGTATTCAATAATATGGTACTCCGGTTATTCCAGATCTTAGGAGAACCATGGTATGTAAGCTTTAGGGTGATCTCTGGATCAGCGGGCAGCGTACAGCTCCAGTCGCGTCTGCTAATCAAATCAGTTGGATCTATTATCATGGAAATTGGTTCGTCATTTAATGTGGCAGATTGGATGCTATAGCCAGCATTTAGGTGAAAATACAACTCCCTTGGTTGCCCGGAGGTATTTTCAATATGATAGACAACACTTCCAGAAATTGTGCCAAATGCTGTGTCCGTGATATCGGCGGTCAGTTCTGTTCCAGTAAGAAATACATCATCAAGAATGTGCTCAGGGTGTGTTATTTGGGCTGTGATCCAGTCAGTTGGCGAAGAGTCAAAGAAAGGCTGAAAATACAAGAGCGAGCCGCCAAGAGAGAGCAGGCAAAGCGCCAGCACAATCGTAAATGGCTTGCGGAGTCCAAAAAGAAAGGAGCGCAAGAGATTTTTCTTATAACGTCTGAGACATAACAGAGCAATAAGAAAACAACCGCCAAAAATACATAACCACATACTTCTGCTGTAAAAGGCAATTCGAAAGACTACCGCATTGGAAAAATCATCGGATAAAGCTGGAAAGACAGGCAGACTCCACTGCCACCAGCACTGCTCTTTCTGCGCACCGCTCCGCGAAAAGATAAGAAAAACAATAACGGCAAGAATACTGACATCTGTCCTCTGGGTAATAAGATAACAGCAGGCGGCGAGTAATATGCCAAATACGGGCGCTGGAAAAAAGATTAAAAACCAGCATAGAAAATAGTCGCTAAAAGAAAATACGAGATCAAGCTTTTGGTATGTGTAGGGCAGAAATAGAAGGAAGCCCAACACGGCGGTCAACAAGGCACATATGATAAGTCCTGCTGTCAGCACAAGAGTCATGGTCCATGGTGATACAATACTATAGGTAATCGCCTCCACATGATTTTTATGTGTTTTATTTAACTCATATAGAGCAAGCACAGAGAATAGCACAGTGGAGCTAAGGGTGCACAGCGAGATAGGATTGGCGAGATAAAGTACAGCCATAGTAGTCAACCCCGACATTTGATAGATAGAGTAGCCGAAAAGATAAAGGATAAGAGATAGAATTATGGTCAGCCATGTTGTCCTGCATAAAAGCAATCTGCAAAGCTCTAAGCGGAATAAGCGGAGCGTGTTCATTTTGTGTCCTCCTGTAAAATAAGATAAAGATAAGCATCTTCCAGCGTGGGTTCAGCCGGGGAGACATAAACCGGCAGACGATCAGCAACCGCTCTGCAAATAACCCCTTTTGAAGTATTGACGCGCGAGGTAATAGAGACATGTGTCTCTTGCAGCGAACTTGTTTCCTCAAAGATTCCTACATGTCCTTCTGCCCGCTGGATTAGCTCTGCGGGCGTGCCGGAAAATAGAATACAGCCATGATGGATAACGATAAGCTGGTTGCACACAGACTGCACATCCTCAATAATATGTGTAGAGAGCAGCACAAGCCTTTCCTGTGCCATGCGCGAGAACAGGTTACGGAAGGAAATCCGTTCTTCTGGATCAAGTCCTACCGTTGGCTCGTCAAAAATCAAGAACTCAGGATTACCAAGAAGTGCTTGCGCGATGCCAACCCTTTGCCGTTGCCCGCCTGAAAGCGTTCGAATTTTAACTTTTTTCTTGTCCTCAAGATGGGTGTCGGAGAGGGCAGATAAGATAGCTTGCTTTCGATCTGGGATTTGCTTTAATGCCGCCATATAATCCAGAAATTGGTAGACGGTCAATTCCTCGTATAAACCAAAAGTCTGAGGCAGATAACCAAGCTTTGATTTTAAAAGCTGCTCGGACTGTAGCAATGGGGCGCCATCCAAAAGGATCTCTCCCCCTGTGGGAAGAAGACCGGCCACTAATAATTGCATTAGGGTGGATTTTCCTGCGCCGTTGGGTCCTAAAAGTCCGATAAGGTTGGGACTTTTTAATGCAAGTGTTACATCCTTGAGAGCCTTTTTCCCAGAAGGATAGGTCATGCTAAGCTGATTTAATTGAAAATACATTGTGAACCCTCTTTTCTTTTTGTTAATAGAATATTACCAGCCTTCGACTTTATGATCAGGTACCCTATTTTCATAAAGTTGAAACGAATGTAGAATAATTATAACATAGAATTTTGGAGAAATCTTGCAGAAATTATGTGATTTGTGTGGAGAAATTAAGCTTTGTTGTCTTAATTTTTTGAGTATTCATAAATAAAATCTTAATTCGGCATATGGGGATTTTGGGGGAAACGAATAGTAAAGCATACACCGCTGGAGGTATTTTCTATACCATACCATGCATGATGAAGCTTCAATATCATCTGAACAATATACAATCCAAGCCCGCTTCCGCCAGTGCATCGGCTGCGGGAACGGTCAGCCCTGTAAAATGCTTCAAATACATGCGGCAAAGCTTCCTCAGGGATGTGCGATCCGCTGTTTTCCACCTGAATCACGGTACCTTGAGGTGTCTGTGCGGCGGAAAGAGACAAAGAAGCCTTTTCTGGAGCATAAAAGATGGCATTGGACAAAATATTATTCAGGACTTTTTGAAGCAGCGCTGGATCTGCCATAATATAGATCGGTTCTGATAGAAAGAAAGAAACGGAGATTTCTTTGTATACAAGAAGATCGTCCACTTCCTCAACGCGCTGTTTTATGAACGTATTAAGCTCAACGGACTGAAACCGAGGAGCCATCTGATTACTTTCCATGCGTGAAACCATTAATATCTCTTGAACAAGATTTTCCATTCTGCAAGTAACTTGAAGAGCCTTAGAAAGATATTTATCACGATTTTGATAGATACCGATGCCGTCTATCATGCCATTAAGCTGTCCTTTTAGAATGGTGACAGGTGTTTTTAATTCATGGGAGACAGCAGAGAAGAAAGCGGTTCGTTGTAATTCAAGCTCCCGTTCCCGCTCCATATCCTGTTTTAAAGCTGTATGCGCCGTCTGCAATTCAGACAATGCAGCGGACAGTCGGGTAATATAGCGTGAATAGAACAGAGCACAGAGAAAAGAAAAAACCAGCATAGATACAATCAGGCTTGGAAGAACATCAATTAAAGCAGCGACCACCAATTCCTGATAAGAGGTTGCGCCTAGCTGGACGATAGGAGCAATAGCAGGATGGTCTGAATTGGTTATAGTAAAACTTACCGTTCGTCTATTATTTTCTTCCGTATCATTGGGCAGATCTATACGATCCTGCTCTTCTAATTGTCCAAAATAACTGGTTATAATTGTACTGTAGCTAACAGGAGTAGCATAAGCGATCAGTAAGTATGTAACAGCACTAGATGCAAGCAAAATTAAACTGGTAATAAAAAAGATTCGAATATTAATTTGATTTCGGAACACGATATCCCACCCCTCTAATGGTCTCAATCAGATGATCTGGCAGCTTCTTTCTCAGGTTCTTAATATGGCTGTCCACAATACGACAATCGCCAAAAAAATCATATCCCCATACACGGTTTAGAAGAGTCTCACGTGTCAGAACTCTTCCGGGCACCTTGGCAAGCTCAAAAAGCAGATCAAATTCTCGCTTTGTTAGGTCAATGCGGAGGCCTTCTGCATAACATTCTCTCGATTCCGTATTTAACACTAGATTTTGGCAATGGATCAGGTCGGATTCTGTGACATGACTGCTGCGGCGGAGCACAGCGGCAATTTTTTGAAGAAGAACAGGAATGGAAAAAGGCTTTGTGATATAATCATCAATTTTAAGGGCAAAACCTCGTAATTGATCTGCTTCCTCATCAAGTGCAGTCAACATAATAATAGGAACATCAGACTCCTTTCTAATAAGCTCACATACCCCAAAACCATCTATTTTGGGCAGCATAATATCAAGAAGAACCAGATTACAAGGAACAGAACGAAATTTGTCCAGCGCAGAAACACCATCTCCGGCAAGGGTGACGGCATAACCCTCACTGCGCAGATAGGCTGTTAAAAGCTCCTGTATTTCCGGTTCATCTTCTATCACTAAAATCCGATTCATAATAACACCTCGTTTTTGTTTGAGTATAACATATTAATATGAATTTTATATGGATTTTTAGATAAAAATAGAGAGATAAAAAGCATAATAGAGGCAATATCTAGGATAGATAATTATTTATGCAGGCAAGAAACTTCTCACCATACTTTTCATATTTAAAGGTTCCAACACCTGAAACAGACAACATCTTAACTTTATCCTTTGGCTTTATCACACACATAGAAAGCAGTGTTTTATCAGAAAATATAAGGTAAGGAGGGATTTTCTCTTCCCTTGCAAGTTCCAGCCGAAGAGCACGCAGTTGTTCAAATAGATCTTGATCTGTCTCAGTAAGAAGCGATGAACCTGCCATACTTTTCTTTGCTTTTTTCTCCGTCTTCTCTTTTAGAGGACGCTCCAGCTCCTTTGCCATCTTCATCACGATAGTTTCTGAACATTCCAAGAACCGCGCGGCATCCTTTGTTAGCTTTACCACGGCATACTCATCGTTTGTCACTATCAAAAGCTCTCGGATCATCAGCTCGTTGATGATCTTCCGAAGCCTATATACAGGCACATCAGCCGCCGCTGCATAATATGGATTTCTATTCATCTGGTACTGTCGGATCTTCGCCGTATTAGCACCATGTACCGTGTCAATAATCACATTAACACCATACCGCTGTCCGCTAGTAGAAACACAGCCTAGCAGCGCGGTTGCAGCCTTGGTAATATCAACCTCCTCAAATTGTGTGATACAATTCTGACAGTTTCCGCAGAAATTAGAGCCATATTCTCCAAAATACCGCAGTACATAATCTCTCAAGCAATCATTTGTAAAACAGTAAAAGGTCATGCGCTTTAAACGATCTCTATCCCGCTCCATCACGATTTGACGTGTGATAGGGTCTAGCTCCTGATTATCTTCATTATGATCAATAAAAAATTGATTGGTGATAACATCCTGTCCATTGTAAAACAAAATACATTCTGCCGGCTCTCCATCTCTGCCGGCACGTCCCGCCTCCTGATAATAGGATTCGATATTTTTTGGCATACCATAATGCAGTACATAGCGCACATTCGATTTATCAATTCCCATGCCAAACGCATTTGTCGCCACCATAACCGGAGCTCGATCATAGATAAAATCATCCTGATTGCGCCGCCTCTCCTCATCACTTAAGCCTGCATGATATCGCGTCACCATCACACCCGCCTGCCTAAGACGCTGCCAAACATCCTCCACTGCCTTTCTGGTCAAACAATAAATAATCCCACTGTCATCAGGATGAGTCTCCACATAATTTTGCACAGCATGATACCGATCCTTAGGGGATGCTACGCCAAAATAAAGATTCTTTCTATCAAAACCAGTCGTCAAAACAGCCGGCTCCTGAAGCTCTAGGATGTCAATAATATCATCGCGTACTTCTTTCGTCGCTGTGGCTGTAAATGCAGCCACAACGGGACGGGTAGGAAGCTGCCGAATAAATTCTACTATTTTAAGATAACTTGGTCGAAAATCTTGTCCCCATTGAGAAACACAATGCGCCTCATCCACAGCTACCATTTTAATATTTACGTTCAGCGCAAAATTCAGGAATTCCTCCGTCAACAGCCGTTCCGGTGCGACATAGATAATAGGATACCTTCCCTGTCTTGCGAACCCCAGAGCCTTACTATACTGTCCAGCCGTCAAGGAGCTATTAAGATATGCGGCGTGAATTCCCGCTTGATTTAAACTTCCTACCTGATCCTTCATAAGAGAGATCAATGGTGAGATCACTAGAGTAATCCCATCCATCATCAGGGCAGGTATCTGAAAACAGAGAGATTTTCCCGCGCCGGTCGGCATAATACCTAACACATCTTGACCGCTCAATATCTTATCAACAAAAAATTCCTGCCCTTCCCGAAAGGAATCATATCCAAAATATTGCTTTAATACTTGATGCTTGTCCATTATAGTTTCCTGCTAACAATCAGTGCAAGAATATCAAGCACAGCTCCCAAAATCAATGAAACAGCTACAAATCTCCACAAGAATATCGTGGAGGAAAATGGATTGAGCAGGATGATAATTGCCAGCAAAATAGAAAGCGCTGAGGCGATTGCGGCAAGATACCAGTTTGGTTTCTTCATGCGCAGCATATCTACAGACCATTGAATTTTGGCGATACCAGTGAGCAGAATAATAACACCATACAGCATGGTCAATAGTGGAAAGGTTGCAATAAACCAGTGCGTCTGAAAAATGCAGAATAATCCTGTAACAATTATGATTAATCCTTTTGTCAACGTTTGTCTGCGAGCAGCCTCGATAGGATCAAGCCTAAAGTATGCGATCACGCCTACGGTTCCCAGAGCCAGCAGGATAATGCCGAGACCGATAATGATGCCTGATGTGAAGCTAATGGGGTTGATAAGCAGAAGAATCCCCACCACAATTTCAAACAAGCACATCACAATACCACCAGTATTTTCTTTGAGTGTCCTCATAGAACATCTCCTCCTTTTAAAAAGTTATTGTCATTATAATATATTGGTATAATTTCTACAACCGACAATTTTGCATATTATGAAAAATGTATGGATTTATGTAATCATTTTCGAGAAGGGTCCGCATAGCCAGCGCAGCTATTTCCT
>CAMWWW010000083.1 GCA_947178015.1 uncultured Clostridia bacterium | reverse complement strand
ATGTTATAGTAAGAACAATAAAATACTTTGGTAGAGGTTGCGTTTTTCATCAGTAAGCTGTAAGATATGCAGGAGATAGAAGATTATAGCCGAAAGGGGAGGACGCCGAAGGGAGAAAGTACTTCCTGATTCTTTTTCTCTGGGCATGCAGTTAAGAGCTGTATGACTGTCATCAGCGATGATGGGGCGCTACGAAAGGATCGTTTTGGCTATGTGAACCTGCCGCCCTTTTTCTGGGCGGTTTTTGTATGTATTTCTGTGTGGTGCGCAGGAACTATATGCAATAAGATGCATAAGAAATATAGAGACAATGATTCAGGAGGGAAAGATATGGCGATTTTTAAGGGATCAGGTGTTGCGATTATCACACCTTTCACCAGTGACAATCAGGTGGATTATGATAAACTGGGAGAGCTGATTGATTTTCAGGTGGAGAATGGAACGGACAGTATTATTATCTGTGGTACAACGGGAGAATCTTCAACTTTATCGCATGAGGAGCATATCGAGTGCATCCGCTATGCGGTTGAGCGGACGGCAAGGAGAATTCCGGTTGTGGCGGGAACGGGCTCCAATTGTACAGAGACAGCCATATATCTGTCACAGGAGGCGGAAAAGGCGGGAGCGGATGGTCTTCTGTTGGTGACGCCGTATTACAATAAGGCGACGCAGAATGGGCTTATCCGGCATTTTACTGCGATAGCAGAGTCTGTTCAGCTTCCGGCTATTCTTTATAATGTGCCGAGCCGGACGGGATGTAATATTCTTCCTGAGACGGCGGCAAGGCTGGCTTTTGATGTCGCGAATATTGTGGGCATCAAGGAGGCGAGCGGAAATATTAGCCAGATTGCACAGCTTGCGGCGCTGGCGGACGGAAAGATAGATATTTATTCTGGAAATGATGATCAGATCGTGCCGATCCTTTCTCTTGGAGGAATTGGTGTGATCTCTGTGCTTGCCAATGTTGCGCCGAGACAGACGCATGATATTGTGGCGGAGTATTTGGCGGGGAATGTGGAACAGAGCAGAAAGCTGCAACTTCAGGCACTTCCGCTCTCCAATGCATTGTTCAGCGAGGTGAATCCAATTCCGGTAAAGGCTGCGTTGAATATGATGGGCTTTCAGGTGGGTGGTCTTAGAGCGCCTCTCACGGAGATGGAACCGCAGAATCAGGAAAAATTGAGAAAAGTGCTGGCGGAGTATGGTTTATTGACTGTCTAGCAGGAATGAGGAGGAGTATGACAAGAATTATATTGTGCGGCTGTAATGGCAAGATGGGGCAGGTGGTCACTTCTTTTGCAGAGGAGGATGCGCAGATAGAGGTTGTGGCAGGGATTGATATTTCTGGAGTGCAGAAAAATTCCTACCCGGTGTTTCAAAGGTTTGTGGAATGTGAGATAGAGGCGGACGTAATTGTAGATTTTTCGTCTCCGCAGGTTTTAGAGGAACTCCTTGCCTATTTGATAGGAAAGAAGGTTCCGGCAGTTCTGTGCGGAACGGGTTATACAAAGGAGCAGATAGAGAAGATTGATGAGGCGTCCAAGCAGGTGGCGGTGCTTCGTTCGGCAAATATGTCGCTTGGTGTTAATATCCTATTAAAGCTTGTGCAGACGGCGGCTGAGGTTTTGGCAGCGGCAGATTTTGATATAGAGATTGTGGAGAAGCATCATAATTTGAAGGTGGATGCACCAAGCGGCACGGCTCTTGCTCTTGCAGATGCGATCCAGCAGGCTCTTGCAAAGGAGTATGCGTATACGTATGACCGCTCAAAGCAGAGAGAAAAGCGAAAGAAGAATGAGATTGGCATCAGCGCGGTGCGGGGAGGAACGATTGTCGGAGAGCATGAGGTAATCTTCGCAGGTGCGGATGAGGTAATTGAATTGAAACATACGGCATATTCTAAGGCTATTTTTGGAAAAGGTGCCTTGGCGGCGGCAAAATTTTTAAAGGGAAAAGAAGCTGGCATGTATGATATGAGTGAAGTGATCGGATAAGCGAGCAGGGAAGATTCCTTCCCTGCTCGATTGTGTGTTTCCTTCATAGAATGGACACAATTATCTGATAAGATAAGTTTTGATTTGAGCGTGGGAAGAGGCAGATTCCATTATTGCGCCAAATGGTAAGGAGGTAACATCTTGATAGAAGTGAAAAATCTGGTAAAGCAGTACGGGGATCACGTGGCGGTAGATCACTTGAGCTTTACTGTGGAAAAAGGTCAGATATATGGTTTTCTTGGTCCGAATGGTGCCGGAAAGTCTACGACCATGAACATTATGACGGGTTATCTGTCCGCGACGGAGGGAGAGGTGCTGATTAATGGGCACAGTATCTTTGAGGAGCCGGAGGAGGCAAAGAGGTGTATCGGTTATCTGCCGGAGCTTCCGCCTTTGTATATGGATATGACGCCTTTGGAATATCTGTATTTTGTGGCAGAGCTTAAGAAGATTCCAAAGTCGGAGCGCGCACAGATGATAGCCGATATTATGAAGCTGGTGAAAATTACAGATGTCTGTGAGAGATTGATCCGCAATCTGTCCAAAGGGTACCGCCAGCGTGTGGGACTTGCGCAGGCGATTATGGGTTATCCTGAGATTATTATACTGGACGAGCCGACGGTGGGGCTTGATCCAAAGCAGATTATTGAGATCCGTGATTTGATTAAGACTTTGAGCAAAAAGCATACCGTAATTTTAAGCTCACATATTTTGTCTGAGATCAGTGCGGTCTGTGATTATGTTATGATTATTGCCCACGGAAAGCTTGTGGCAAGCGATACGCCAGATAATTTAAGTAAGTTGATGTTAGGTTCCAATGTGTTGGATCTGACCGTAAAGGGCAATAAGACTATGATCCGGGAGATGGTGTCGACGCTGCCCGATATAGACAGTGTGGAGGTACACAATTCCGCAGAGCCCGACTGCGTCGATATTGTGGTGAAGTCTCCGCAGAATATTGATGTGAGGGAAGAGCTTTTCTATAAATTCAGCGAGGCAAAATGTCCGATTATGATGATGAAATCTTCGAATATGTCCTTGGAGGAGGTATTCCTTGAGCTGACGAACGACAAGGCTCCTGCAAAGCAGGAGAAAAAGAGAACCTTCTTTAAGAAGAAGGAGTCGGAGGAAAATACAGAAAAGGAGAACAGCAATGAAGGCGATTTATAAAAAAGAATTCAAATCCTATTTTAATTCCATGATGGGCTATGTTTTTGTTGCGTTTGTCCTTCTGGCAGTCAGCATCTATTTTTCAGCCTTTAATCTGGGTATGGGTTATCCGCTGATGGGAAGCACTTTATCTTCCGTGATTTTTTTGTTTTTAATTCTTGTTCCTATCCTTACAATGAGGAGCTTATCGGAGGAGCAGAAGAATAAGACCGATCAGCTTTTGTACACTTCTCCGGTTTCGGTCGGTGAGATTGTATTTGGCAAATATTTGGCGCTGATCAGCGTGTTTGCGATTCCGGTGCTTGTTATCTGTCTGTATCCACTGATTCTTGACGGCTATGGGACGATTGATTTTGGCATGGCATATCTCGCTATTGTGGGCTTCTTTTTGCTGGGCTGTGCCTATATCTCCATTGGTTTCTTTATTTCCTCCATCACGGAGAGCCAGATTATCGCTGCGGTGATCTCTTTTGGCGTGCTTTTGTTCACCTATCTGATTTCCGGCATCTCTGGCTTTTTTGCAGATACGGCAATTACCTCCTTAATGTCGTTTACGGTTCTTTTGCTTGTTTTTTGTTTGATTTATTATATTATGGCAAAAAATGTAATCGCGTCGGCCGCTGTGTTTGTAGTGGGAGAGGCAGTGCTTGTGGCATTGTATTTCGCCAAGAAAACATGGTTTGAGGGCGCGATCGCGAAGGTGCTCAAGACCTTTGATTTGGCTGCGGCTTCTACAAATATGATACAAAATGGTATTCTGGATTTCACGGATATCGTATTTTATCTCTCTGTGATCGGGTTATTTTTATTCTTTACCGTGCAGTCGATCCAGAAAAAGAGATGGAGCTAGGAGGATAATGCAGTGAATAATAAGATAAAAGAGAGCTTTCAGACCCGTAAATTTAAAAGCGGCACATACAGTGTCGGCATTGTGAGCATAGCAGTTGTGATTGTCGTGGTGATAAACTTATTGGTCAACGCGCTGCCTGCTAATATAACAAAACACGATTTAAGCTATAATCAGCTCTATTCCCTGACCTCTGTGACAGAGGAGTTTGTAAAGGGAATCAACGAGGATGTGACAATCTATGTGATGGCGCAGATTGGCACGGAGGATGAGACGGTGATGGAAATGTTGGATAATTATAAAGCACTTTCCAGCCACATTAAGGTGGAGACGGTGGACCCGGTGCTGCACCCAAGCTTTATTACACAATATACTTCAGAAAATGTGAACAATGGTTCTCTGGTGGTGGTCAGCGCAAAGAGAAATACGATTATACCAGCATCCGAGCTGTATGAGACAACAATCAATTACCAGACGTATCAGCCGCAGACAACCGGTTTTGACGGAGAGGGACAGATTACAAGCGCCATTAATTATGTGACCACAGAGGATATTCCTATTGCATACACGCTGGAAGGACATAATGAGGCGGAGATTTCAGACACGCTTTCCGAGTTGCTTCGCAAAAATAGCTTTTCTTTACAGAGCTTAAGCTTATATATGTTGGATGCAGTGCCAGAGGATGCAGACTGTCTGATTATCAATGCCCCGGCTACAGATTTGTCATCGGAGGATGCAGATAAGATTATCGCGTATCTGGAAAAGGGTGGCTCCGCCATGATCACAGAGGGCACGATCGATGTGGCAAAGCCCAATCTGGATCGAGTGCTGGAATATTATGGAGTGGCATTTTCGCGCGGTATGGTGATTGAGCAGGACAGCAGCCATTATTTTAATCCGTATATTTATTATCTGGCACCAGAAAAGCAGCAGCATGAGATTATGAGCGATCTAATAAAAAATCGCAGCAACTTGTTTATTCCATTTTCGGAGGCTGTTGTAAAGCTGGACAGCGCGAGAGGTACGGTTCAGTTTGACCCGTTGCTTGTGACAACCGATAATTCTTTCCTTCGTGTGTTGGAAAATAGTGCAAGCCAGAGCATCTCAAAGGAGGAAGGCGATATTGACGGGCCGTTTTCTGTTGCTGTTGCGGTAAGCGAGGAGCACAACGATGTCGAGACAAGGCTTGTGGTGTTTGGTACCTCCTATATTACGGATGATTCTGCGAATGTCAATGTCAATGGCAACAATTATCAGATGGTGGCGAGCAGCTTAAACTGGCTTGCAGAGATGGACAGCAGCATTGCAATCAGTCCGAAGTCCTACAGCATTTCTTATCTTCAGGTAACATCTGCGGATGTAAACCGCTGGACAATTATCACAATTATTGCGATTCCAGCTATTATTCTGGTTGCCGGCTTTGTAGTATGGTTCAGAAGGAGACGTAAGTAATGAAGAAAAAAAAGACAAGAACGCTGATGGTTCTATGTGCATTTCTGGCAGTGCTGATAGCGGCATATGCAGCAGTGATGGTTTATAATAAAAATAAGAGCAGCGAGGACAGCACATCCGGCAGTGAAGAGGAGTCGGTGGTGATTCTGGCGATCGAAGGAACTGTGACAGAGATGACAGTGGAATCAGAAAAAGGTACACTGGAATTTGTCCTTAAGGAGGAAGAGTGGCTGGAGAAAAACAATGAGGGCTTTGCCATACGGCAGCCTGTGCTTACCAGCATGGCAGCCGTGTTTGAAAAGCTTGTCGCCACACACACAATCGAGGAAAATACAGAAAATCTTGCAGAATATGGGCTGGATAAGCCATCGTATATTCTGACTGCAAGGACGCAGGACGGAAAAGAAGCACAGCTTTTTATCGGTATGCAGAACACAGTGACCATGGATTACTATGTATATGCAAAGGATGTGCCCGGCGTCTATACCATAGGAACCTCCTCCGTCAATTATTTTAAAAGGGAGCTGATGGAGTTTGCCGATCTTCCCACCTACCCTAAGGTGACAGAAGGAAATTTCCTAAGCTTGGAGACAAAAAATGGGGAGGAGCATTTAAAGGCGGAGATGCTGACGGAGTCGGCATATGATATGTCAGGTATATTGTCATGGTACGTGACAGAGCCATTTGAGCATGAATATGTAGCGCACACGTCAATGTTAGATACCGTGCTTTCCTCTGTGGCAGAATTGACCTACAGCAAGGCTGCCGCCTATGATCCAGATGAGGCAGAACTTGCAAAGATGGGGCTGGATAAGCCGCAGAAGGAGCTTGCTTTTACCTATAAAAAGGACAGCACATCAGAAACAGAGGAGCAGACCTATACCTTCCGCCTTCTCATTGGAAACGCGATGGAAGGAAGTGATTACTATTATGTAATGGAGGAAGGCACGAAGCTTGTACTTCTGATAAATAAAGCATCTTTGGATACCGTATTATCCTACAAGGCAAAAGATATTGTCAATAAATATTTTGCTTTGATCAATATCGAGACAGTGGATTCTATCCGCGTTGTACTGGATGACGGATCGGAATATGAGCTTACTACACCAGAAAATGATGCCGATGACGCAAAAGCAGATGCACTTCGAAATGTATACCAGAGTATTATCAGCATCCATGCGGAGCGGGTGATTGACAGTCAGACAGGACCATTTACTATGCTTCCTCTTACCTTAACCTTCTACCGAAATGCTGAGCCAAAAATGTATCAGATCCAATTTGCGGAATATGACACCAGCTATTATCTGGCAATTGTTGATGGAGAAGGAATCTACCTTGTCAATAAGCGCGATTATGATCAATACTGTGAGGATGTAAAAGCTGGCTTTGAAGGATTGAGTGAATAGGAATTTTATAATTGGAAATATTAATGGCAGAGACGAAACTCTCTGCCATATTTTTATGCGCAGGGATGCGAAAGGAAAAAGCTGCTGACGCAGCACGCATCCCGCGCGACGAGTAGGGAAGAAAAGCGTTCCCTACCCGATTGTGCAGGGATGCGAAAGGAAAAAAGCTGCTGACGCAGCACGCATCCCGCGCGGCGAGTAGGAAAAAAGAAAAACATTCCTACTCGATAGCACAAAGTGCAAAGGGAAAAGATACCTGCTTCAGAAATAGTATGTGAAAAGGAGATGTTTATTATGAGAAAAATGAAGTATGGATTACTGGCAGGCATGGTAGCAGCTACCATCCTAGCTCTAACTGCATGTGGAAATAATCAAGATGACAGCAATACGACAACATCGACAGCGAATAATACAAGCACAGCGCCGTCAGAGAGCAATGGAAATAACAAAGAGACGAATGGCACAAATGGCAATAATTCCACAACAAACGGCATCGACAATGGCGGTGGAGTTCTAGATGAAATTGGAAACGGCATTGAGGATGGTATAGATGATATTGAAAATGGCATGGATGAGATGGGCAGCGACATGAATAATGGCGGAACAGGCGATGGAGCTGGAACAGGCACAGGAACACGCTAATTTGATTAGCGGCATAAGGTTCTGCATCATGATCTAAGGACAAAAGGATTCTCCCTGCATATCTTATATAGAAGGATATGCAAGGAGGATTTTTATGGCTAAAATTGTGATAGATCCCGGACATGGCGGAGCCGATGCCGGTTCAAATTATAATGGCAGAAGAGAAAAAGACGATGTTCTCAGACTGGCACTTGAAGTAGGAAAAAAATTAGAACAGAGAGGACAGGATATTTCTTATACTAGAGTCAATGATATACAATATTCTCCATTTGAGCGCGCTGTAATGGCAAATACGGCAGCAGCGGATTTTTTTCTTTCCCTGCACCGGAATAATGTGATAAATCCAAACACCATCAACGGTGTGGAGGCATATGTCTATGATAATTCCGGCGTCAAAGTTGAAGTGGCAGAAAAGCTGCTGGAACGATTGGCAGAGGTTGGCTTTGAGAATCGCGGAATTTTGGAAAGACCCAATATCATGGTTCTTCAGAGAACGGATATGCCAGCAGTGCTGCTGGAGGTCGGTTATATCGACAGTGAGATGGATAACCAGATTTTCGACACGAAGTTTGATGAGATTGCAGAGGCGATAGCAGATGTTGTTGCTAGCTATGCAAAACGATTTCCAGTAAGACGTCCCCCGCTCTTTCGAGTACAGACAGGAGCTTTTCGGAATTATGAAAATGCTGCCGCGATGGCAAACCGTTTACAAAGTGAGGGATATCCGGCGTTTGTTTTGTATGGGGATGGGATATATCGCGTTCAAGTAGGAGCATACGAGATATTGGATAATGCAATTCGCATGGAGCAGAAACTGAGGAGAGACGGATATTCTACTTTTATAGTTAGAGGATGATAAAAAGGGGAACATAGATGTGAGCATCTGTGTTCCCGTTCCTATAAAGCGGGTTTTTATAATTAGATTTCCAACTTTTTGAAGGAAATCAAAAAAATGCTTTACAAATTTAATATTCTATGCTACAATAATGACTGTGCTTGTGAAGAGCAACGATAAATGCGGAAGTGCTGGAACTGGCAGACAGGCAAGACTAAGGATCTTGTGGGTGTATGCTCGTGTGGGTTCAAGTCCCATCTTCCGCAGTGGTTAAAAGTGTGGGAAACCTT
>CAMWWW010000082.1 GCA_947178015.1 uncultured Clostridia bacterium | reverse complement strand
GATAAGTGGTATCTGCTTGACGATGTCAATGGAGATATGAAGATTGGCTGGCAGTTTAAGGATGGTAAGTGGTATTACCTGACAGAGAGTGGAGCTATGGCGGCAGATACTGTGACCCCAGACGGTTATCGGGTGGATGCATCTGGTGCATGGATTCAATAGGAAATAGAAATATAAGTAGGCACAATTTCGTGCCATAAGTGGAAAGGTACATTTCTTCATGTGGAGAAATGTACCTTTACTTTTTTTACACGGAAAGATAAACTACAAACAAAGTCGCACGGTTGTTTTTGCATTTTATCTGTGATATGATGAGAAGGAATATATTTATAGAGAGGATGGACAGAGAAAATGCTTGGAATTATTGGTGCAATGGAGGAAGAGGTAGCAGGATTAAAGGAAAGGATGACGGTGGCGCGCACTGTGAAAAAGGCTTCTATGGAGTTCTGGGAGGGAGTGCTTGAGGGAACCTCGGTCGTGGTAGTGCGGTGTGGCGTCGGGAAGGTAAACGCTGCTATCTGTGCACAGATACTGGCAGATGAGTTTCACGTAACCGCTATTGTGAATACAGGCATTGCGGGCTCACTGAAGAATGAGATCAACATTGGGGATATTGTTCTTTCCACAGATGCTCTTCAGCATGATATGGATGCGACAGGATTTGGCTATGCGTATGGTGTGATTCCGCAGATGGAATGTTCTGTGTTTCAGGGAGACGAGAAGCTGCTTGCGCTGGCGAGGGAGTGCTGCGAGCAGGTGAATCCTGATATTTCTGTTTTTGCAGGAAGGATTGTAAGCGGTGATCAGTTTATTTCCGACAAGGAAAAGAAGGACTGGATAGCAGGGCAGTTTCATGGCTTCTGCACGGAGATGGAAGGGGCAGCGATCGCGCAGACAGCATATCTGAATCAGATCCCATTTTTGATTGTACGCGCGATCTCCGATAAGGCGGACAATAGTGCGCATATGGATTATGCGGAGTTTGAGCGCAAGGCAATTCAACATTCCGTCAACCTGATGACAGAAATAGCCAGACGTTTGCAGTAAGTGCCGTAAACAGACAGAAGGGCAGAAAAAGCTGGCGAAACATGTCGCACAAAAATTCCCACAACTATCTTTCCAAATTTTTCCAGTTATGCTAATATAAGGTTGGCATAAGGAATATATTTGGAATAGAAAGGGGAATTTGTATGTTTGCGAGAATAGTGAATGAATATTGGGTGCTGTATGCAATGATAGCGGTGGCTGTTGTGGGGATGGTAAGCCGTCTGTGCCTGAGCGGGGTTTACCGCGGGCTTTTGAAGGATCTGAAACGGAATGGTGCGCCGAAGCATCGTCTGATCCGGCAGTTAAAGGCTAATTATGAGAGCTGCTGTCAGAGAGAGGAGCAGATCAGAGATATGGATTCCTTTATCAGCGCAACTCTCTACAACCATCGATTTTTTGGATTGACGATCGACGGACTGAAAAGAATATCAGGACAGGCCTTGTTTTTGTGTCTGTTGATGGGAGGCGCTGTGCTTTTGAGCGGAGAATATCTGGGTATCAGTCAGGCTGTGCTGGAGTTATATACAGCGGTAGGGCTTGTGCTGCTTGCCGGAATTATGGATATTACATGGCTTGGTAATGCAGGGCGCAAGCAGGAGCTTTTGGAGGTTGCCGTGCTGAATTATCTAAACAATCGTCTTCCGGCGGAGGCATGGGAGAGGAGCAGGCAGACGGAGAAGGAAGCACTAATTCATGAGCTGAGAGAAAAGCGGGCAGATGGAAGAATCTCTGAGGAGGAAGAAACAGAGATAAAATACTTAAAAAAATCCCTAGAACAGATTGCCTCCGAGAGAGAACAGGGTGAGCCAGATGCACCCTATATGCTGACACCAGCAGAGGGCAGACTGGTGGAGGAAATTATTGAAGGATTTTTGGGTTAAACAAGTGATAACTATTGCTATTATTGTTTAAATTGGATATAATAAAAGGGATTGAGAAATAATTAACAGGTGCATGAGATATGCATGGAAAAGTGCAAAGGAGCGTGTAAAAATGGCAAAGGTAACGTTTGATTATGGCAGAGCGGCAAATGTGATTGCTCCTCATGAGATGGAGAGCATGGCAGAGATTGCTGCGAAGGCAAAGGAAGTATTGCTTAGTAAATCCGGCGCAGGAAATGATTTCTTAGGCTGGATTGATCTTCCTGTGGATTATGATAAGGAAGAATTTGCAAGGATCAAAGAGGCGGCGAAGAAGATTCAGGGAGATTCAGAAGTACTGCTTGTAATTGGGATCGGCGGTTCCTATTTGGGAGCAAGAGCGGCGATTGAATTTCTGAGGCATAATTTTTACAACAGCGTATCAAAAGAGATCCGCAAGACACCAGAGATCTACTATGTTGGCAATAATATCAGCAGCACCTACATCACACATCTGATGGAGGTGATTGGCGACAGGGATTTCTCTGTTAATATTATTTCAAAATCCGGCACAACAACAGAGCCAGCGATTGCTTTCCGTGTATTTAAGAAAAAACTTGAGCAGAAGTATGGCAAAGCAGAAGCGGCAAAGAGAATCTATGCGACGACGGACAAGGCGAAGGGAGCACTTAAGAACCTTGCCACAGAAGAAGGATATGAGACATTTGTGGTTCCCGATGATGTTGGCGGAAGATTTTCTGTGCTTACAGCAGTGGGATTGCTTCCGATAGCAGTGAGCGGCGCCGATATAGACAAGCTGATGGAGGGTGCAGCAGCAGGAAGAGAGGCAGCTCTTTCACAGCCATTTGAGGAGAATGACGCGGTGAAGTATGCGGCTGTGAGAAATATTCTTCTTAGAAAGGGCAAGGAAGTAGAGATTGTCGCAAATTATGAGCCTTCTCTTCACTATATTGGTGAGTGGTGGAAGCAGCTTTATGGTGAGAGCGAGGGAAAAGATCAGAGAGGATTGTTCCCGGCGGCGGTGGATCTGACAACCGATCTTCATTCTATGGGGCAATTTATACAGGATGGAGCAAGGATTATGTTCGAGACGGTGCTGAGTGTGGAGAAGCCTCAGTGCGAGGTGCTTTTGGAGGAAGAGCCGGTGGATTTGGACGGGCTGAATTACCTTGCAGGCAAGAGCGTAGATTTTATCAATAAGTGTGCGATGAATGGTACAGCTCTGGCACATACTGACGGACAGGTGCCGAACCTTATGGTGACAATTCCAGAGCAGAATGAATTCTATCTGGGTGAGCTGTTTTATTTCTTTGAGTTTGCATGTGGCGTGAGCGGTTATATCTTGGGGATCAATCCGTTTAATCAGCCGGGTGTAGAGAGCTATAAGAAGAATATGTTCGCTTTGCTTGGCAAACCGGGATATGAGGCACAGAGAGAAGAATTGATGAAGCGTCTGTAAGAAACTATATAGATAAGACCCGTTATATAGTTTGGATGGTATCCGAATCATGTTGAAAAATGCCTGTATCCGTGACAGAGGGACGGATGCGGGCATTTTGTTAGTCTGGCGCAGAAATGAGGAAAAATATGCTTGAACAATTAAAGATAGATGTCTACAAAGCGAATATGGAGCTTGTGGAAAAGGGGCTGGTTATTTATACATGGGGTAACGTCAGCGGAATAGACAGAGAGAAAGGGTTGGTTGTAATTAAGCCTAGTGGCGTGGATTATGAGGTGATGAAGCCAGAGGATATGGTTGTGGTGGATATGGATGGTACGGTTGTCGAGGGAAACTATAAACCGTCCTCTGATACGCCGACCCATCTTGTGCTCTATCGCACATATCCCGATATAGGGGGTGTGGTGCACACTCATTCGGCGTGGGCTGTCACCTTTGCGCAGGCGGGCTTGCAGATACCAGCTCTCGGAACAACACATGCGGATTATTTCTTTGGAGATGTTCCTTGTACCAGAGATCTGACAGCACAGGAGATTGAGGAGGCATATGAGAAGAATACGGGAAAGGTGATCGTGGAGACAATCGGCGAGAACGATCCGATGGCAGTTCCCGGTATTGTTGTAAAAAATCATGGTCCCTTCTCATGGGGAAAGAGTCCAAAGGAAAGTGTCTATCATGCAGTGGTGCTTGAGAAGGTGGCTGAGATGGCATATAAAACTATGACATTAAATCCGCGTGTGGAGCGTGTTGGACAATACCTTCTTGACAAGCATTATTACAGAAAGCACGGGGCAAATGCCTATTATGGACAGGGCAAGGAATAGGCGGCGAGTGCAGAAATGAGGAAAACATGGGCATAAATGAGATAATTTCCAGCGGCAGAGCCGTGCTGGGCATAGAATTTGGATCAACCAGAATTAAGGCGGTACTGATTGGGGAGGATCATGTCCCGATAGCATCAGGAAGCCATGACTGGGAGAACCGCTATGAAAATGGAATCTGGACTTACCATCTCGATGATATTTGGACTGGACTTCAGGACTGTTACAGCAAATTGGCACAAGAGGTAGAGGAGCGTTACGGCACGAAAATACATAAGCTTGCGGCGATCGGATTTTCTGCCATGATGCATGGCTATATGGTTTTTAATAAACAGGGGGAGCTTCTGGTTCCGTTCCGCACATGGAGAAATACCATTACGGAGGAGGCAGCAGGGAAGCTTTCCAAGGTATTTGATTTTAATATTCCACAAAGATGGAGCATCGCGCATCTGTATCAAGCGATATTACATGGCGAAGAGCATGTAAAGGACATTGCCTACCAGACAACTTTGGCGGGATATATCCATTGGAGATTGACAGGGGAAAAGGTGCTTGGTGTCGGGGAGGCATCCGGCATGTTTCCAATTGACCCAGAGACGGGTGATTTTAATAAACGGATGATGGCACAGTTTGGGGAGTTAATAGAAGAGAAACAGTATCCATGGAGCCTTGAAGACATTTTTCCCAGAGTGCTGCGTGCCGGGGAGAGTGCAGGTGTGCTGACGGCAGAGGGCGCAAGGCTTCTTGATGTAGGGGGAAATCTGGAGGCGGGTATTCCTCTATGTCCGCCGGAGGGGGACGCCGGGACTGGAATGGCGGCGACAAACAGCGTAGCTCCAAGAACCGGAAATGTGTCGGCTGGGACCTCCGTCTTTGCGATGGTGGTACTGGAGCAGCAGCTTAAGAAAGTGCACCCAGAGCTTGATTTGGTGACAACACCCGCGGGGGATACCGTGGCTATGGTTCACTGCAATAACTGCACCTCCGATCTCAATGCATGGGTGTCTATATTGAAAGAATTTGCCGAGAGCTTTGGTATAGAGGCAGATACCGATCAATTATATGCTACTTTGTATCACAAAGCACTGGAAGGAGATGCAGACTGTGGCGGTCTGCTTGCCTACAATTACTTTTCCGGTGAGCATATCACTGGCTTTGAGGAGGGCAGGCCTTTGTTTGTCCGCACGCCGGAAAGCCGGTTTACACTGGCAAATTTTATGCGCACTCATTTGTTTACCTCACTTGGGGCATTAAAAACAGGACTGGATATATTGCTTCAGGAGGAGAAAGTAACCATTGATCAAATCTTTGGTCATGGGGGCCTATTTAAGACAAAAGGAGTCGGACAGAAGATTCTTGCAGCAGCGATGGATGCCCCGGTATCTGTGATGGAGACAGCAGGAGAAGGAGGTGCGTGGGGAATCGCTCTTCTTGCTTCTTATAGGATACATAAAAAAGAAAATCAGACATTAGCAGATTACCTGTCCAATCAAGTATTTGGCGGAGAAGCTGGGGTGTGCATAGAACCAGACCAAAAGGATGTAGACGGCTTCAATCAATTTATGAAGCGTTACAGAGCAGGGCTTGCCATTGAGCGCGCAGCCGTGGAAGCCATGCGATAAATTAATTATTTTAAGGAGGATTTGCAGTTATGAAGTTTTTTATTGACACAGCAAATGTAGAGGAGATCCGAAAAGCAAACGACATGGGAATTATCTGTGGCGTCACCACAAATCCATCTCTTATTGCAAAAGAGGGAAGAGACTTTAATCAGGTAATCCAAGAGATCACATCCATCGTAGACGGTCCGATCAGCGGCGAGGTAAAAGCTACGACGGAGGACGCTGAGGGCATGATCGCGGAGGGGCGCGAGATTGCAAAGATCCATAAAAATATGGTAGTAAAGATTCCTATGACAGCCGAGGGGCTTAAAGCTACCAAAGCTCTTGCAGCCGAGGGAATTAAATGTAATGTGACATTGGTGTTCTCTGCCAATCAGGCGCTTCTTGCAGCCAGAGCAGGCGCAGCTTATGTATCGCCATTCCTTGGACGCTTGGATGACATCTCTCAGCCGGGCATTGATCTGATTCGCACCATCTCCGAGATCTTTAATATCTATGGTCTTGAGACAGAGATTATCGCTGCGAGCGTGCGCAATACCATTCATGTGACGGACTGCGCTCTGGCAGGCGCGGATATCGCTACAGTGCCTTATCAAGTACTGATGCAGATGACAAAGCACCCGCTCACCGATCAAGGAATCGAGAAATTCAAGAAGGATTATGAAGCTGTATTTGGCAAATAAATTTTAAGTTACAATCACAGGAGACTGTGCCAGCGCTGCAAGCACAGTCTCTGCTTGACAAAGAATAAGAAGGCAGCGCAGAAATGAGGAAGAACATGAGCAACATCGATACAAGATCAGTGAACGCGATCCGCGTTCTGGCGGCGGATGCCGTACAGAAGGCAAAATCTGGGCATCCGGGCTTGCCGCTTGGATCGGCAGCGATGGCATATGAGCTATGGGCAAAGCATATGAAGCATAACCCAAAGAATCCACAGTGGGAGAATCGGGATCGGTTTATTCTGTCAGGCGGACATGGCTCCACCTTATTATATTCTCTATTACACCTGTTTGGCTATGGGCTTACCACGGAAGATCTAAAGAATTTCCGCCAGATGGATTCTCTGACGCCGGGACATCCTGAGTACAGACATACAGCAGGCGTGGAGGCTACAACAGGACCGCTGGGCGCCGGCATGGGTATGGCGGTCGGCATGGCGCTGGCAGAGGCACATCTGGCAGCTATATTTAACAAAGAAAATTATCCAGTAGTGGATCATTATACCTATGTACTTGGCGGCGACGGCTGTATGATGGAGGGCATTTCCTCTGAAGCATTTTCGCTGGCAGGAACACTTGGACTAGGCAAGCTGATTGTGCTGTACGATTCCAACCAGATCTCCATCGAGGGAAGCACAGACATTGCATTTACAGAAAATGTACAGAAGCGCATGGAGGCATTTGGCTTCCAGACTCTGACGGTGGAGGATGGCAACAATCTGGAAGAGATAGGAAAGGCCATCGAGGAGGCAAAAGCAGAGAAGAGCCGCCCTTCCTTTATTACCGTCAAGACGCAGATTGGTTATGGCTGTCCAGCAAAACAGGGAAAAGCAAGTGCGCACGGCGAGCCGCTGGGCGAGGAAAATGTCGCTGCATTAAAGGAAAATCTTGGCTGGCCTGCGGATCAATCCTTCTATGTACCAGAAGAAATATATGAAAACTATAAGACATTAGCAGCTTCAGGAGCCGATGCAGAGGAGGCGTGGAATAAGTTATTTGCCGACTATTGCGCCGCATAT
The DNA here is from genome assembly GCA_947178015.1 of uncultured Clostridia bacterium. Lineage (GTDB taxonomy): Bacteria > Bacillota > Clostridia > Lachnospirales > Lachnospiraceae > RGIG8607. The sequence goes on along the minus strand of CAMWWW010000082.1, from coordinate 1,120 downwards.
CCCGACAAAAAAGAATTATGGGATACCTACCATAATGAAGAGCTGGCAAAGAAAGCCTATGACTGCGAAGAATACTGGAAGTACGATGACAAGCCGGAGGCAACCAGAAATCTGTCCGGCAAGCAGCTTCAAAAGCTGAAAAACCTGCTTCCAAACCTGATTGGAGGAGCGGCCGATCTCTCTCCTTCCACCAAGACCTACATGAATGATATGGGAGACTTTTCCAAAGAAAATTATGCAGGAAGAAACCTTCATTTTGGCGTGCGCGAGCTTGCCATGACAGCGATTGGAAACGGAATTATGCTTCACGGCGGCTTAAGAGCATTTGTGTCGACCTTCTTTGTATTTAGTGATTACACAAAGCCAATGGCAAGACTTTCCGCAATTATGGGAGTGCCGCTGACCTATGTCTTTACCCATGACAGCATCGGGGTAGGTGAGGATGGACCAACCCATGAGCCGATAGAGCAGCTTGCTATGCTGCGCGCCCTGCCGAATTTCCATGTATTTCGCCCGGCGGACGCGACAGAGACAGCCGCAGCTTGGTACAGTGCTGTCAGCTCAACGAGAACGCCAACCGCACTGGTATTGACGAGACAGAATCTGCCGCAGCTTGCAGGCTCCAGCAAAGAGGCGCTAAAGGGAGCCTATATCCTGCAAGACTCTGCAAAAGAAACACCAGACGCGATAATTATAGCATCTGGTTCCGAGGTAGAGCTTGCCGTTGGTGCAAGGGAGGAGCTTCTGAAGGAAGGAATGGATGTCCGCGTTGTAAGTATGCCGAGCATGGATATATTTGAAGAGCAGAGTGCAGAGTACAAAGAATCTGTACTACCAAAGGCGGTTCGCAAGAGAGTAGCAGTGGAAGCACTCAGCGACTTTGGATGGGGAAAATACGTGGGGCTTGACGGCGCCTGCGTAACCATGAAAGGCTTCGGAGCAAGTGCTCCAGCAAAACAGCTCTTTGAAAAATATGGATTTACAGTAGAAAATGTGGTAAAAGCTGTTAAGAGCTTATAAAATATAGTTTTGGCAAAAGGAATTTGTGTAATCATTTTCGAGAATGGTTCGCGCAGAGAATCGCCTATAGTCCTCCGTCACCCCGCTCTCGCTTAGTGAA
>CAMWWW010000081.1 GCA_947178015.1 uncultured Clostridia bacterium | reverse complement strand
CTGGTATCCAACTTTATCCGATCCAAACTCTCGTAAACAACAAAATCTTGTATCACATGCAATCTATAACGATATTCTGCAACTTTCGTTCTAAAAAAAACTTCAAATTCCGTCGCTTCTTTTTTTGTTTGTTCTGAAAATACAAACGGCTCTACTGGAATTTTTCTCGCTTTATATTCGCACTCTGATTTATCACAAGTTGCGCACAATGGCCTTAAAACCTTTGCATCCAGTGTATGCAGCGCCTCCAATACATTCGATTTACCACCCCCATTTGGTCCATAAATCACAGATACAGGCAAAAAAATTTCCCCATCTTGTGTATGAATGATTCTGTCCTTATGCTCCATTATTGTTGTGGCTTGCATATCAAATGTCATCTCTTCACGGATACTCTTATAGTTTTTTACAGTAAATTGACATAACATATCTTCCACCTCCACCTTATATCTATATTATACACCATTTATTGATTTCATAAAATATATTTGAGATTTTATCTCACATTAATCCCTATAAAACAAAAAAACGGCATCTCTGCTCTCCTTGTGGAAAGCAAGAAACACCGCTGGTTATCTGTCATGCCAATCTATATCGCCAAATCCCTAAACGCCTATCCAACCTCACTACTTCAGATTATACTTATGACTTCCATCCTCTCCCTTAATTGTAAGCTCCAAAGTTTCCACAGCATTTTCATACTTTCCCGGAAGCTGGAAGATAAGAATTGCCTCTTCTTTCTGAGAAGGTCCTATGGTCGAGCGGAAAGAGTATAGATCATTGACCAACATGGTAAGCTGTGAGCTCACTCTCTTCTCACGATTTACCACACATCGAAATCTCAGTTGACTCTTAAGAACATCTGCCTCCGCCTCCTGCTCTCCCCTATTTGTTATATCAAAATGAAGAACCAAAAGGGTGCGGCCTGATGTCGCCGTAAAATTAAAATATTCATCCTCATAGCTGTCAATGGTGTCATAGCCTGTATATTCCACAGTAAAACCTGTCAGCCCAAGAACCTGCGCAAGCGTGGACAAGTCCTCTGTCTCAGATGATACGGAGCTGCCTGCATTATTTTCCTCCGAGGAAGCCTCTGTCGTAGGCATTATCACAGGAAGTGTGGTTTCCGGCTTCGTCTCATACACCTCATCCTGAAGCCTTCCATGGTACATGCGATTGTGATGTAGCACCACATAAGCCGCATACTCAGAGATCATACCTGCCTCCTGATCTGTCAGCGAGATTGAAGAACATCCCGTCAAGACCAGACATGTGCAGCACAAAACACATAATAATCTTTTCACTTAAAATTCCCCCTGAACAATAAATCTTACTTCCATTATTCTACCACACTTCACAAAATAGAACAACCCAATTTTACAATCCTTGCAAAACAAGCGTTCTCAAAGCAAGTCTTTTCTTCTAAACCTCTGGCTTTTCTAGCTGCGTAATAGCCGCCTTCTGCATTGGAATCCTGCAATTCTTATTATTTCCAAACTCCACAATAACTGTGTCATCTGTAATGTCAATTACCACGCCGTAAAATCCACTGGTGGTGAGAACACTGTCGCCAACTGCAAGCTGATCCAACATCTCCTTTGTCTTTTTCTGTTGTTTTTTCTGTGGACGGTACAACATAAGATAGAATACAATACCTATCATTACGACATAAAGAAGTATACCGCCAAGTCCTCCAGCCATTCCCGCTGCATCTGTTAATATTAACATAGTTTTCCCTCATTTCTGCGCCATTGCCTGCGCATACTATTTTCCTTTCCTTCTATTCTGTCCCTTGGCCAAAGCCATAGAGCTTTTCCTTCTTAAAGGAAGCATAACGCTTCTCTTCAATCGCTTCCCGAATCTCTTCCATAAGATGATTATAAAAATACAGGTTATGAAGCACACAAAGGCGCATCCCCAGCATCTCCTTCGCCTTTAACAAATGTCGGATATAGGCTCTGCTGTAAGTTCTGCACGCCGGACACTGACACCCCTCCTCTATCGGCTTGTCGTCCAGCTCATACTTTGCATTAAAAAGATTGCGCTTTCCCTCCGCTGTGTAGACATGTCCATGCCGCCCATTCCGGCTGGGATATACACAGTCAAAGAAATCAATTCCTCTTTCAACCGCCTCCAAAATATTTGCCGGAGTTCCTACCCCCATCAGATACGTAGGCTTCTCCAAAGGCAGATAGGGCGTCACCTTCTCAATGATATCATACATCTCCTCATGAGACTCTCCGACTGCAAGCCCGCCCACCGCATAACCCGGAAGATCAAGCTCCGCAATCTGTTTTGCATGTTCTATGCGAATATCAGGAAAGACGCCGCCCTGATTGATCCCAAATAGAAGCTGATTTTTATTAATGGTATCGGGAAGGCCGTTCAACCTGTCTAGCTCCGCCTTGCAGCGGTACAGCCATCTCGTCGTTCTGTCCACAGAATTCTGCATATATTCTCTGGTGGCTGGATGAGGGGTGCACTCATCAAACGCCATCGCTATGGTGGAGGCAAGATTGGACTGAATCTGCATACTCTCCTCCGGTCCCATAAATATCTTTCTGCCGTCTACATGAGAGTGAAAATGAACCCCCTCCTCCTTAATTTTCCGAAGCCCCGCCAGCGAAAACACCTGAAAGCCGCCGGAATCTGTGAGAATGGGCTTGTCCCACACCATAAACTGATGAAGCCCGCCAAGTTTCTTTATAATCTCGTCTCCGGGTCTTACATGAAGATGGTATGTATTAGACAGCTCTACCTGCGTCCCTATCTCCTGTAAATCTGCGGTCGACACAGCGCCCTTGATTGCCGCCGCCGTTCCTACATTCATAAATACTGGGGTTTGTATCACTCCGTGAACAGTGTGAAACTCTCCCCGCTTTGCATTGCCGTCTCTGCATATCAACCGATACATAGTCTGCCTCCGTATTATCTGCATCTGTTATCCAGAGTATAGTATAACGAAAGTCACGGAGGTTTTCAAGCCAAATTTAAGAATTTAGCATTTTTTCATATTTCTTATATTACATTCTGGGACAAACCATGCTATAATGAAAAAAACAGCACAGATAAAGAAACATGCGTCACACATCGGAATCTGCCGGGAAAGGATGCCTATTTATGAATTTCTATCTCGTCCGCCACGGACAAACTGACTGGAATATTTTGAAGAAAATACAGGGAACCGAGGATATTCCCCTGAACGATATGGGAAGAATTCAGGCTGCCTCATGCGCGCAGGCATTATCCACCATCCCCTTTGAGGCGATCTACACAAGCCCTTTATCCCGCGCAAAAGAAACTGCGCAGATCATCTCCAGCTATCACAATCATATCCCCGTTTTTGTAGAACCGGGGCTGACGGAGAGCGATTACGGACAAGGTTCTGGTCTGACCTACAAAGAATTTCACAGCTCTTATCCAGAATATCCTCAGATTCTTCCAAAAGATATGGAAGAATCCGATAAGCTGCGCTCCCGCATCTGTCTGGCAATCCGCTCCTGCGCCGAAAAGCATCTGGACGCCACCATACTGCTGATCTCGCACGGCGCCTCCATCAATGCATTTTTACATCTCGTTACAGACGGAATCTGCGGCTCCGGCATCACTCATCTGAAAAATACCAGCATCAGCAAGTTTTCCTTCTGTGCTTCGCGCGGGCAGTTCTCCCTGCTCTATCACAATCTAAGTCCAGAGGAATTTCTCACACCGCGCGCTTAAAAACTATTATTACCTTTTATCCTTAAAAAAGGATACCACCGCATCGAGCCGAGCGCTCATGCTGACCAGCAGCATATCCGCCAGCGTAAGAGCCGCCATGCTTTCCACCACTACCACAGCTCTTGGGACGATGATCGGATCATGCCTGCCTTTGATGCTGACCTCAATATTTTCTCCTGCCTTATTAACGGTCTTCTGAAGCTTCGCAATCGAAGGCGTCGGCTTCACCGCCGCCCGAAACCATATCTCGCTCCCATCGCTGATGCCTCCATAGATGCCCCCGCCATGATTGGAGCGCTTTTTTATTGCGCCGTCCTTCTCATAATAAAAGCTGTCATTGTTTGCAGAGCCAAACGCATCCGCTGCCGCAAAGCCATCTCCAAGCTCAAATCCCTTCACCGCGCCAATCGACAAAACGGCTTTTCCAAGATTTGCACTAAGCTTTTCAAATACCGGCTCTCCAATACCAGATGGAAGCCCGCTAATCCGACATTCAATCACGCCGCCCACAGAATCATGTTCCTTAAGCTTTTCCTCAAGCAGTGCTTCCACCTGCTTTGCCGCCTGTGCATCCGGCATACATACTGGATTTCTCCCAATCTCCTCTTTGTCAAAACGATCGTCGGAGATCTCAATCCCCCCTATTTTTCTGCTGTAGGTAAGAATCTCCACCCCAATCGCCTGAAGCAGCTTACATGCCACAGCTCCTGCTGCCACTCTTCCTATCGTTTCTCTGCCGGAGGAGCGCCCGCCTCCCCGATAATCACGAAAACCATATTTCTCATCATACGTATAATCTGCATGTCCCGGACGATAATAACTTGCAATCTCTGAATAATCCTTCGAGCGCTGCGATTGATTGTAGACCAGCATGGAGATTGGCGTTCCTGTTGTCCTTCCCTCAAATACCCCCGACAAAATCTCCACCGCGTCTTCCTCTTTTCTCGGCGTCGCAAAGCGGTTCTGCCCCGGCTTCCTTCTGTCGAGATACTTCTGAATATCCTCCTCCGTAAGAGGAAGACCAGCCGGACAGCCATCCACCACAACTCCCAGCCCTGCTCCATGGGATTCCCCCCAAGTCGAAATTCGAAATAACGTACCATATATTGAACCAGACATTCAATTCCTCCCTATTTATCAAAATCCCTTTTATATATCCTTTTCTCGGATAGTGCCGTCCCGGTAAGCGCTGAGCAAATTCGTCAGATCCACAATACTCTCCTCTATATCCTTCCCAATATCCGTGTCGGCCACGCTCCGCCTTCTGGACACCTGCTCCACCAGCACGGTATCTGAGTGAATATCGCTTTCCCTCTCTATCGCCATCTCCTTGGACTCAAATGGCTCATGGGATACCAGTCGCAGCCCGTAGGAATTATAGATCAAGGTATATCCCGCAATTCCAGTCTTTTTCTGATATGCCTTGGACAAACCGCCATCAATAATCAAAACCTTGCCATTGCAGCGGACCGGCGTCTCTCCCTTTTTAAGCTCGACCGGCATATGCCCGTTAATAATATGCGAATCCGCCGTATTTAAGCCAAACTCACGAAGAATATGATTCACCACCGTCTCATTCTCAATTAACTTATAATAATCGTTCTTCTTTTCGTCCTGCACCGCTTTATCTTCTATAAAATACCGCTCAAAAGTAGCCATCTTTTCCTTTCCATACACAGGAGAATTCTCGTTGGACCAGATATACCACATAATATCCATACCATATTCCTTCTCTGCGCCCGCCTCTCGGTAATACCCCTTTCTGGCAAACGATTCCAGCACATCATATAGTCCCTTTCCGCTGTACTCCCTGCCGCCGAGCGTCACCTTGCGAAAGCTTCCATCCTCATTGAGCGGTATGCAGCCGTGATACAGAAGATTGGAATTATAGACCAGATACAAGCTGCCCTTGGAAAATAGAAAACGCACATGCTTCTGAAGCTTCTCGCAGCCAAGAAAAGCCACGCGCAGACGCTCAACCACATTTTCCTCATCTGGCGTCAACCGGTAGGGATCTGCCGGATCAATGGTAGGAAAATGCACATCCTTAAGCTTATACTCTTTTCCATCAATCTTGATCGTACCTTTCTCATAATCGATCTTGTCCAAAAGCAGACGAGACTGCATGTGGAACTCTGGACGCCTTTTGATTAGCTGCCCTTCTAGCTTAAACTGAATCACTGTGATCGCTTTATGCATCTTCTTATCCAGCTCCAGATCATGCACATTATAAATATCCTTATTGTATTTTATATCGAAACAGCCGCATGGATCGTCTGCATAGGTCTCCATCGCAAAAGTTGCAAGCGGAATCAGGTTAATGCCGTAGCCCTCCTCCAGCGTATCCAGATTTCCATAGCGCGCGGAAATGCGGATCACATTGGCAATACATGCCGTGTTGCCCGCAGCCGCCCCCATCCATTCAATATCATGATTGCCCCACTGAATATCCACAGAATGATAATTCATCAGCGTATCCATAATAATATGAGCGCCGGGCCCTCGATCAAAAATATCTCCCACAATATGCAGATGATCCACAACAAGCCGCTGAATGAGCAGACAGAACGCCACAATACATTCCTTCGCTCTTCCTGTGCGGATTATGGCAAGAATAATCTGATTATAATACGCCTCCTTATCATGCACCTCTTCCTTCTCATGGATCAATTCCTCAATAATATAGGCAAAATCTGCGGGAAGCGCCTTCTTAACCTTGGAGCGCGTATACTTTGAGGTGACACGCTTACAGATCTGAATCAGGCGATGCAGCGTGATCTTGTACCAGTCATCCAGATTCTCCTCCTCTTTTAATACTTTTTCCAGCTTCTCCTCAGGATAGTAAATCAGAGTTGCCAGCGCCCTCTTATCCCTTAATGTGATGGTATTCCCAAACTCCTCCTCAATCTTTCTCTTGACGGAACCAGATCCATTTTTTAATATATGAAGAAATTGCTCATATTCCCCATGTATATCCGTCAGAAAATGCTCTGTTCCCTTTGGAAGATTCAAAATTGATGCCAGATTGATAATCTCCGTTGACGCTTTCGCGATCGTGGGATACTGCCTCGCAATGCTTTTCAGATACTTAAAATATTGTTCGTCCATAATTTGCCTCTCTTCCCTGATGCATAATTTTCCTATTCGAGTATACCACACTTTTGCACATATTTCCTCTCTTTTTTGCAATACTATGTTCCATGAAGATTTCAACAAACAATTTTATCCGATGCGGCCTCACCGGCTGGTGTCTGGAAGTGTTCTGGACAGGGCTCGGCTCCCTTTTAAGCTCCGACCGGAAGATGACCGGAACCACTTCCCTCATTATGTTTCCCATATACGGGATGGCCGCTCTATTTCAGCCTATATACCAGATTATCAAGAACCGGAATATGCTATTTCGGGGAGGTGTCTACACATTTTTTATCTTTACTGCAGAATACCTTTCCGGTTCTCTATTACGTCTCTTTCATATGTGCCCGTGGGATTACAGCGGAAGCCGCTTTGCCATACAAGGGCTGATCCGACTGGACTACGCGCCTGCATGGTTTGTCACAGGGCTTCTTATGGAGCGGATTGTGCGCGGCAGCACATCTGTGACCAAACTACACTAAATATTGGCTTATACACAGCAACAAAAACTGATTTCCTCTCTGCTCAACATGTAAGAACGCAGAATAGATCCATACTATCTCTTTTATGCATCCGCATGTTCGGACAGCAGAGGAATATCCAGTTCGGATATATTTTTTATAAAACCGCTTATTCCAAACGCTCCGGGCCCGCTATGCGTCGACACTACGCAGCCCGTTTGCACCCACAGTACTTCTCTGTAGCCCATCTGCACAGCCTGCTCTGTCATTTGCTTTTTCAGTTCTTCGCTCAACCCTTCCGAATAGACAAAAGCAATGATCTCTCTTGATAGATGATGATTTTGCGAAAATTCATTTAGTAACCGAGGTGCAATCTTATTGAGATTACCCCGATACTTTTTCGTAGCCTTCAGGTTTCCCTTATGAATCTCAATCAGCGGATGCAGATTCAGAATCTTCGCACCCAAATAGGAAGCGTTGCTGACGCGCCCTCCTGCCTTTAGATAGAGCAAATCACCGGGTATAAATCCCATACGGCAGGTTTCCGCTAAAATCTCTGCTTTTTTTATTGCAAGATCCAAAGGGCAGTCAGGATATGCCTCCAAAAAACGTGCCATACAAAGTGTTACCAGCATCTGCCCGGCCGAGACATGGCGAGTATCCATGCTTGTCACATACTCTCTGCCATCGGCTGCTATTATGGCACTTTGCATAGAACAGGATGTGGCAGCAGAATATGCCAAATGTAAAATATGTTTGTCTGGAAAACGCTTATGCAGCTTGTCAAATATCTTTTCATAATCATCTGGCATACAACCGCTGGTCTGTGGCAGTTTCCCAGTTTTGTCATAATATTCAAACAGCTCATGGATCGGAAAGCCTCCGTCCTCTTTGGTAACATTACCAAATGAGACATGCATGGGCACTCGAACGATCGCATATCTCTCCGCCATCTCATTTGGCACGTCCGCGCCTGTTTCTACTAATAAGATATAATTACTCATGATCACTCTCCTTCAAAAAAATGGTCAAAATTTATAGCACCATCCAACATTTTTCTTTGATATACGGATTACTCCTGCTATAACGAATCTCCGAACACGTTCACATAAATTACGGTGAAAGATGTTCTCTCACTTGATTCTGATCGGATCGCAGTACCGTTGATTTTCAGTATCAATCTATAATCAATGCCCAGATGGGGGTTGTTTGGTATTATACCATAGTATGAGATGATTATACTATAGTAAATAGGCTTTTTCTATTTGATTTCACCAGTTTACAACTTTTTGATGAAGTATAGATTTATGTAAAAGAAATTATTAGAATCATTTTTGAGAAAGGTCCGCATAGCCAGCGCAGCTATTTCCTCCGTCACCC
>CAMWWW010000080.1 GCA_947178015.1 uncultured Clostridia bacterium | reverse complement strand
TTTTAATCATAAATTTATCGTTTAAAATGCAGTGCAGAGGCATCTCCCATTGTGCTTTCTTTTCGAAAGTCCACGAGATGCTTGTTCAAATTTTCCGCTAATTCATGACAGCTCTCTAGGGCAGCAATCTTTAACGGAGCGACAGGAAGTGTCGTTTTAAATAATTCTTTTCCAGACATGAATTTCCTCCAATTTGTAAGCAGGTTTTATGATACGATTCCATTATTACATTTTAACTATATTTCGTCAAGCAGTTTGTAAGATTGCTTTTCGGTATTTTATATGATAAAATGATGAAAAAAAGAAAACAGGAGCCTGATTATGACACAGAAAGGACATCGGATCACAAAAGTTTTGCCATGTTCCATCGCGGAGGAGATGGAATTGGAAGCGGGGGATGTGCTGCTTGCGGTTTGTGATACAGAGATAGAGGATATTTTTGATTATCAATTTTTAATGGAGGATACCTATGTGGAGCTTCTGATCCAGAAACAGAATGGAGAAGAGTGGGTTCTTGAGATTGAAAAGGAATATGACGAGGATATTGGCATTGAATTTGAAAATGGATTGATGGACGAGTATCGTTCTTGCAGAAATAAATGTATATTTTGTTTTATCGATCAGATGCCGAAGGGGATGCGAGATACCTTGTATTTTAAGGATGATGATTCGAGATTATCTTTTTTGCAGGGAAATTATATCACGCTTACTAATATGAAAGACAAAGATATTGATCGAATTATCCGCTATCATCTCGCACCCATTAATATTTCCGTGCACACGACTAATCCAGAGCTTCGCTGTAAAATGCTTCATAACCGTTTTGCAGGAGAAGCGCTGAAACAGCTTGAGCGGCTTTGGCAGGCAGAGATTTTGATGAATGGGCAGATTGTGCTCTGCAAGGGAGTGAACGATGGGGAGGAGCTTGAGCGAACCATTGCGGATCTGTCAAATTATCTTCCCTATATGCAGAGTGTATCGGTGGTTCCGGTTGGATTGACCCGATTTCGAGAAGGGCTGTTTCCTCTTGAACCATTTACGAAGGAAGACGCGGTGTCCGTTTTGCAGATGATACACCGCTGGCAGGATAAATTATACCAGAAGCATAAAAATCATTTTATTCATGCAGGGGATGAATGGTATATTCTAGCGGAATGGGAGGTGCCGGAGGAGGACAGATATGACGGTTATCTTCAGCTAGAAAATGGCGTGGGCATGATACGATTGTTTAAAAATGAATTTGCGAAGGCTCTTTCGGAGAGAGAGGGCGATAACCGGTCATATCATATTTCTATGGCGACAGGAAAGCTTGCCTTTCCTTATATAAAGCAAGCGCTTATTCAGGTTCAGGAGAAATTTCCCGGTGTGCGGGTAAAACTATATGAAATTAGAAATGATTTCTTTGGGGAACATATCACGGTGGCGGGACTGCTTACAGGACAAGATTTAATCAAGCAGCTTTCGGGACAGGAGCTGGGAGAGGTGCTTTTGCTGCCTTCGGTGATGTTTAAGAGTGGCGAGAAGGTTTTTTTGGACGATGTGACGCTTAAGGAGCTGGAAAATGCTTTACAAGTGAAGGTAAATATTGTAAAATCAAGCGGGCAGGATTTTCTTCATGCGGTGCTGCTGGAGGAGCCTGATAAGGAAAATTCAAGAGAAGGAGGTAAATACGAATTATGAGTAGACCGATTGTCGCCATTGTGGGTCGTCCAAATGTGGGAAAGTCCACGCTGTTTAATGCGCTTGCCGGTGAGCGGATCTCGATTGTAAAGGATACGCCGGGCGTCACCAGAGATCGTATTTATGCGGATGTAACATGGCTGAATTACGCATTTACCATGATTGATACAGGAGGAATTGAACCAGATTCCAAGGATATTATTCTCTCACAGATGAGAGAGCAAGCACAGATTGCCATGGATACGGCGGATGTAATTGTATTTTTGACAGACGTAAGGCAGGGACTTGTAGATGCCGACGCGAAGGTTGCGGATATGCTGCGTCGATCGAAAAAGCCTGTGGTACTTGCGGTCAATAAAGTGGACAGTTTTCAGAAGTTTCAGGCGGATACGTATGAATTCTATAATTTAGGTATAGGAGAGCCAATTCCCATTTCTGCGTCTTCAAGATTAGGGTTAGGGGAGCTTCTTGATAAAGTGGTGTCTTATTTTCCGCCAGAGAGCGCCGAGGAGGAAGAGGAGGAAAGACCGCGTGTCGCTATTGTCGGCAAGCCAAATGTCGGCAAATCTTCGATAATTAATCGAATTATTGGAGAGAACCGCGTGATTGTGTCCCATATCGCCGGGACGACAAGGGATGCTGTGGACACGCCTGTGGTGCGAAATGAAAAAGAATATATTTTTATTGATACGGCAGGGCTTCGAAGAAAGAGCAAGATAAAGGAAGAAATCGAGCGTTTTAGTATTATTCGCACCGTTTCTGCGGTGGAGCGCGCAGACGTGGTGGTGGTGGTGATTGACGCCACGGAGGGCGTTACCGAACAGGATGCAAAGATTGCCGGAATTGCCCATGAGAGAGGGAAGGGAATTATCGTTGCGGTAAATAAGTGGGATGCCATTGAAAAGACAGATAAGACCATCTATGAGCACAGCAAACGCATGAAAGATGTGTTGTCCTTTATTCCATATGCCGAATATCTTTTTATATCTGCAAAAAGTGGACAGCGCGTGGAAAAGCTTTTTGAGACGATTGATGTGGTGATACAAAATCATTCTTTGCGCATTGCGACAGGCGTTTTAAATGAAATACTCATGGAAGCAACGGCAATGCAGCAGCCGCCGTCCGACAAGGGAAAACGACTGCGTATTTATTATATTACGCAGGTGGCAGTAAAACCGCCTACTTTTGTGTTGTTTGTCAACGATAAGGAGCTGATGCATTTTTCCTATACCAGATATATTGAAAACCAGATCAGGGAAACCTTTGGCTTTAAGGGGACTCCGCTAAAATTTATCGTGAGGGAGCGAAAGGAAGAAAAATAATGGAACGGGTTATCTGCATTGTAATTGGCTATCTATTTGGACTATTTCAGACAGGTTACATCTATGGAAGACTGCATCATGTCGACATCAGACAATATGGAAGCGGCAACGCCGGCACGACAAACGCGCTGCGTGTGCTTGGAAAAAAAGCGGGGATTATTACCTATGCGGGGGATTGCCTGAAAGCCGTTCTTGCAGGCGCTTGTGTCAGCCTGCTTTTTAGAGGCAGTCATCCCGATATGCTTCGTCTTCTTGTTTTTTACAGCGGACTTGGGGTTATGCTCGGTCATAATTATCCGTTTTATCTTAACTTTAAGGGCGGAAAGGGCATTGCCGCCACATCGGGCATGGTGCTTGCTTTTGACTGGAGGCTTGCATTGTGCATCTGCGCTGTATTTATTTTGGTGACAGCGCTCACGCGCTATGTATCACTTGCCTCTCTGATTATGATGGCAGTGTTTATGCTTCTTTTAATTCTTGGCGGCCAGACAGGACAATATGGACTCCGTACAGCGTATCTTTACGAAGTATATGCCATTGGCGCTGTGATGACCCTGCTCGCCTTTTACAAGCATAGGGCAAATATCGGCCGCCTGCTTCATGGAACAGAGAGTAAGTTAGGTGAAAAAAAGCCTGCCGAGACGACAAAATAGGTAATTTATCAGTAAGCTTGTGTCTGCGCTGCATCACAGGCTTAGAAAATAAAGCGGCGCAGGAATGAGGGGAATATGGCAAATATCGGTGTAATTGGGGCGGGGAGCTGGGGGACAGCGCTCGCCGTGCTTCTCGGAAAGAATGGACATCAGGTGACTGTCTGGTCTGCTCTGGAAAAAGAGATTCAGATGTTGTCAGAAAATCGAGAATTAAAAAGTATTCCGGGAATACGTCTGACGGACGAGACAAAAGTCACTGGGGATCTCAAAGAAGCGATGGAGCAGAAGGAGCTTTTGGTTCTTTCCACAGCGTCTTCTTATATCAGGGAGACAGCTAGACGGATGGCAGAGTATCTGGTTCCGGGACAGATTGTCGTAAATATGGCAAAGGGAATTGAGGAGAATACCCTTTTTGTAATGAGTCAAGTGATTGAGGAGGAGCTTCCACTGGCAGATGTAGCGGTATTGTCTGGACCAAGTCATGCGGAGGAAGTTGGAAAAGGGATTCCCACTACCTGTGTGGCGGGGGCGCACACAAAAGAAACAGCGGAGCATGTTCAAAATATTTTTATGAGCCCTGTGTTTCGCGTTTATACTAGCCCAGATATGCTTGGTATTGAGCTGGGTGCGGCGCTTAAAAATGTAATAGCGCTTGCCGCCGGCATTGCGGACGGACTGGGCTATGGAGACAATACAAAAGCGGCGCTTATCACGCGCGGTATCGCGGAGATTGCGCGCCTTGGCATGAAGATGGGCGGGGCGCTTCAGACTTTTTCTGGATTATCCGGCATCGGAGATTTGATTGTCACCTGCGCCAGTATGCACAGCCGAAACCGCAGAGCCGGTATTTTGATTGGAGAGGGACTTTCCATGGAGGAGGCGATGGCAAAGGTTGGCATGGCAGTGGAAGGCGTGCACTCGGCAAAAGCAGCTCTTGCTCTGGCTAGGAAATATGAGGTGGAGATGCCGATTGTGGAACAGGTCAATCAAGTGCTTTTCGATGGAAAAAAGGCGGCAGATGCCGTAACAGAATTGATGCTTCGGGATAAAACCATTGAACATTCTGATTTGCCTTGGGAAAATGCTTTGTAGTTGTCTTATTTCGTTTCGGATAATGTACACATAAAACAAATCCTCTTTCATATATTATATAAGAATAGGAAAGGGGATTTTTGTATGGATATTGCGCAGAATCTGTATCAAGATATTAGGGACAGAACGGGAGGGGAGATCTATATCGGCGTGGTAGGTCCGGTGAGAACGGGAAAGTCTACGTTTATCAAGCGCTTTATGGATATCTTGGTTCTTCCGGGAATAAAAGATGAAAATGAGAGAACGCGGGCGCGGGATGAGCTTCCGCAAAGTGCACAGGGAAAGACCATCATGACGACAGAACCTAAGTTTATACCAAAAGAGGCGGCACAGATTGGATTGAGTGATGATGTTCAGGTTAGGCTTAGATTGATTGACTGTGTCGGATTTATGGTTGATGGAGCACAGGGGCACATTGAAAACGAAAATGAGCGCATGGTAAAAACACCATGGTTCGATTATGAGATTCCGTTTACGAAAGCGGCTGAGATGGGAACGCAGAAGGTAATCACCGATCATTCTACCATTGGCATTGTTGTGACGACAGATGGAAGCATCGGAGAGATTCCAAGGGACAGTTATATTCCCGCTGAGGAGAGAACGATAGAGGAACTGAAACGGATTGGAAAGCCTTTCGTCATTTTATTAAATTCGACAAGACCCTATTCTTCTGAGACGACAGAGCTCGCCTCTCAGCTCACGGAAAAATATCACAATGCTGTGCTTCCGGTCAACTGTGAGCAGCTTAAAAAAGAAGATATCACTATGATCTTAGATTCCATTTTAAAGGAATTCCCCATCTCCGAGTTTGATCTATTTATTCCAAAATGGCCAGAAATGCTTCCTCTGTCTCATCCGGTAAAGTCAGCGCTTCGAGGCGGGCTGAACGCGGCGATGGGGCGCGCTGCTTATATGAAGGAAGTCAGCGAGACGGATATGAATCAGGAGTCTCCGTACATAAAAAGGGTAAAGCTGGATAAAATAGAGCTTTCCGATGGTAAGATTATCTTAAATGCGCAGATTGATGACTCGCATTATTATAAGCTATTAAGTGATATGACCGGGCTTCCTATCCGAGGAGAGTATGAGCTGGTCCGCAGCATGAAGGAATTTTCGGGTATGAAAAAGGAATATGAGAAGGTTCAGGGGGCCTTGGAGTCTGTGCGAAGGAAAGGGTATGGGGTTGTCGCTCCCGCGCGAGAGGAAATCGAGCTTGCCGAACCTCAGGTAATCCGCCACGGCAATAAATTTGGAGTAAAAATGGATGCGAAATGCCCATCCATCCATATGATAAAAGCCAATATAGAGACGGAGATTGCGCCGATTGTGGGAAGTGAGCAGCAGGCAAGGGATCTGGTCACTTATATAAAAGAAAATGCAGCACAATCAGAAGAGGGAATCTGGTCAACGAATATTTTCGGAAAGTCGATTGAGGATATTGTAGACGATGGAATACGAACCAAAATTCATGTACTCACAGAGGACAGCCAGATAAAGCTACAAGAGACACTGCAAAAAATCATTAACGACAGCAATGGTGGGTTAATTTGTATTATAATATAAACACGCAAATTCGTCTGAAATACCAATAAAAATACCGATAAAATCAGCATAGCCAGCGCTGCTATTTCCCTGTCACCTTGTTTTCGCTAGGTTTCTTGAGGAAATAGCAACGCTGGCTATGCGAATCTCTTTTCATTGCTTCTTGTATTTTTTCCCAGTTCATAGTATACTTTCAGTGTAGTTTTATCACATTATAAACATAGGAGGAAGGAAAATGTTAGAAAAGGTTTTTAAACTCAAGGAAAACCGCACAAATGTGAAGACAGAGATCATTGCAGGTCTTGCCACCTTTATGACGATGGCTTACATTGTTCAGCTTAATCCGAATCTGCTGACGAATTTCGCGGTTGGAACGCCGCTGTGGAACGCGGTGTTTATGGCTACTATTTTGTCGGCGGCCGTGGGTACCATTCTGATGGCACTTCTAGCAAATAAACCATTTGCTCTGGCGCCCGGCATGGGGCTTAACAGTTATTTTGCATCGGTTGTGGCAGGAATCGCAGCGGCGGCTGGAATTGCCTATGAGGAGGCATTCGGGGGCGGACTTGCGATTATTTTAATTTCTGGTATTTTATTTACGATTCTCACCGTGTTAAAGGTTCGAGAAAAGATTGTGGAGGCGATTCCCAAGTCTGTGCGCCTTGGCATTTCAGCCGGTATTGGATTGATGCTGGTCAACATCGGTTTGTCAACCAATGCAGCCGTTTATTATGATGGCGGCTCCCAGACAATGATAGGATTTTTTACCGATGGAGCTTCCGTCACGAAGGCTGCGATGGGATCGGCGTATCCTACCATGATTTTGTATATTATTACTATGTTTGTGGGCTTGTTTGCGATCGCTGCGCTCAATCACAAAAAGGTAAAAGGTTCCATTTTGATTGGTATGGTTGTGGCGGCTGTGATTTATTGGATTGGCTCCTTTATACTTGGGACAAATCCATTTGCTTCTTTAAGTGGCGCAAGCTTTTTGCCTCCGTTTAAGGATATGTTTGACATGACGTTTTTGACTTTTAGCTTTAAAACTTTGTTTCGTATGGGATTTTTGTCGGCTATTATGACGGTTATTTCATTTTGTATGGTCGATATGTTTGATACCATCGGTACCTTGCTCGGCACAGCAAAGAAAGCAAATATGTTAAATGAAAAAGGGGAGATGCCTGACATGAACAAGGCTATGTTAGCAGATTCTCTTGCTACCTGCGTGGGCGCCTGCACGGGAACCTCGACGGTCACTACATTTATTGAGTCTGCTTCCGGCGTGGAGGAGGGAGGCCGCACGGGTCTTACTTCGATTGTGACAGGTCTGTGTTTTCTCGCCTGCATGTTTGTTGCACCGATCGCAGCCTTGATTCCTGCTCCCGCTACTTCTGCAGCACTGGTATTTGTAGGTGTATTGATGATCAGCGCGTTGAAAGAGGTGGATTATTCGGATGTGTCAGCTTCTGTTTCCGTAGTGCTGATGCTGATCTTTATGATGGTGACAGGTGGTATTGGAAATGGTATTGGTATCGGACTGATTGCGTATAGTGTTGTTAAGATCTGTACCGGCAGAGCAAAGGAAGTATCCATTCTTACTTTGGTGCTTTCTGTGCTGTTTATCGGTAAGTTCTTTATCGCATTTTAATTATGACGACGGAACAGGGATTGATTCTGTTTTTCTGCGCGGTAGTTGTAGTGCTGATCGTGCAGTTTGCCAGTAATCAGAAAAAAAATAGGGAAAAATTTTTACGACATGCAAAGGAGAATTTCGGTAAATTGCCGGAGAGGGAATATGCGGTGGAGGAGCTTGCACGCATTTCTCATTATTTTAAGAATTATCGCAATCGAGCGGCATTTTTTCTGGATGATTTGACGTGGGATGACCTTGGGATGGAGGATATTTTTCTGTTGGTGAATCAAACCTGTTCCTCGGTGGGAGAGGATTATCTGTACTGGCTGCTGCGAACGCCAATCTCAGATGAGAAAGAGCTTAAGGAGCGGCACAGACTGATCTCCTTTTTCCAGACTCATGAAAAAGAACGTTTACAATTTCAGGAGATTTATCACCAACTTGGCAGAATGAAGAAACATTCTGTCAGTGATTATCTTCTTCGACTTATGGATCTTCCAGCAAGGGGAAATAGCAGGCATTACTTTGTGATTTTGGCTGAGATTGTTTCCCTGCTTCTGCTTTTTGTGGACGGCGGACTTGGCGTATTTTTCTTATTTGCATCAATCGCTTATGGAATAGCAAGCTATTATAAAGAAAAAGGAGTCGTGGAACCATACTTCGTCTGTGTGAAGCAGGTGACGGGGATGCTTTCTTTGACGGACGAGTTTACCCGCATGGGGATTCACGAGCTATCCGTATATTTTGAAGAGCTTGCGCGTCTTAAAAAAGAATGTGCCGGATTTGCAAAAGGGTCTCGTCTTATTTGTTCCAGCCGCATGACTGGAT
>CAMWWW010000079.1 GCA_947178015.1 uncultured Clostridia bacterium | reverse complement strand
GGCTATGCGAGCCATTTTCGAAAATGATTACATACATCACATTACAAAAACTTATGGATTTTTGGTAGATATATAAGGGCGGTTGTGGTATTCTATAAAGGATACAGATCAAGATAATTACAGAGTAGAAAAAAGATGCGCGGAATCTTGTATGACACTTAAGATAAAATCCACATGATAAACTGCTATATAGAAAAGAGGTATTTTTTATGAAACATACTATTGTACTTTTATTATGTATTGTGACAATTACACTGGGCGGCTGCACATCACCAAAAGAAGAGCCCCCTACAACAGCACATTCCACAGAACCAAGAACAACTGAGATAGAAAAACAGTCCTCTGAAACTACTTATTCTGAATCTACAGAATCTATAGAGCAGGCATCTGGCTCTAAGCCTATTGTGCTGCCTACTGAACCCTCAAGTTCTACATCTGTTGAACCAGTTATTGAAACTTCTGCTCCTAAACCAACAGAACCATCTGCAGAGACCACCAGTTTAATATCGGAAGAAAATGATACTATGCCTGAATTTTCCTCCCCTCAGATTCCCTTGGATGATTCTGTTTATATTGGAGAATACTTAGATTCTGTTATACTTGAACCAAATCTTGAGATTGCGAAAAGGGAGGATGGCAGCTTTATTGTGCAGATAAGTATCTATCGTCTGGCCTCCTTCTCTGATGGCATAGGAGAGTTGACTGCGGATGGAATTCTCTTTACTGCAACCGATCCGTCGGGCAATCCAATTCGTGGCGTGATTACTATAGAGGAACAGACGGCTATTGTGACTTTTACAGAATCAACATGGGATTATATTAGTAATGGTTCTGTTTATCAGTACACAAAGTCTTCGGATACACCAACTATTTGGAGCGATCCATCTTAATGATTAGAATCCTCCGCAGATGGATTCTTTCTGCCGCCCTTTTCTATAGGTGCGTGGCAATTCGACGGTCAAAAACAGAACAAATAGGAAGGAAAGGTGGTCTCTACAAAATATATTTGACATGGGTCTTTCATTTGGTGCCTCTAAGGAGATAAAAAAGATGGCTCTTTTTCTGTACATCTTATCTCGATAGAAACACGATTATTTCCATAAATTAGAATTCGATTTATAAAAGAAAGTAACATTCTACGCTCCAACTCTGAACAATCAAAATTTTGTATCAAGCGCTCCTGCCGCAATTTTACATCATCTCTTGCGGCAGGCAGCATGGCTAAAAGCTTTTCCTGCCCTTTTTCCGCCCGTCTAAGCTCCTCGCATTGTTTTTCATATATCTCACCAAAGTAGGAAGCGTCCTCCTCCGTCAATCTCCCTTTCTCTCGATCCAAAGCTAGCCCTGCTCTTAAAATCTGATATTTTTTTCTTTCCTCCTTAATCTGTTTTAGCCCTTGCTTCAGTATAGTTACCTCATCGCAAAAATTATCTTCCTTAATAAATAATAAAATCTTCTCTTTTTCCACAAATAGTGGTATCCAGATGGACAAAACCGATCGGATCAGGTTATCCAGTTTGATTTCTGTCATAGGGTGCCTGCTGCACACTTTGCTTTGATTATGTGAAGAGCAGATAAAAGAAACTTCCTCCTTCTTTCCACATTGGACTCTTCGGCGCACCATCCGCTCTTTGCAATCTGCACAAAATAAAAGTCCTGTATATTTATGTGCTTTTTTCTCTCCCCTTGTAGCGCGCGTATGGATCTTAAAAAGATTCTGCACAAGCGCAAAGTCCTCCTTTGATACAATCGCCCTATGTGCGCCCTCTACTCTAGCCCATTCCTCTTTGGGCTTTTTTACCACCTTTTTTAATTTATAGCTAACTTTCTCTTCCTTTCCTTGAAGCAAAACTCCTATATAGCTCTCATTTGCCTGTGTCAAGACATGCAAAAATGTACAAAAACGCCCGCTGCGTTTTTATTAAGCTGTCTTATCTTTTTGTACGTTTTTGCACTTGATCATATATGTCCTGTGGAATCAATGCTTTGTGTGTATTTTTTACCACAATCCAGCTCTCACGGGGAATCTTTGACTTCGGTGTTCCATCGCACAAAGATTTTTTGGTTCTCCCCTGTGCCATATGTCCCGCATAAACTGGATTTTCGATTATATGTTT
The DNA here is from genome assembly GCA_947178015.1 of uncultured Clostridia bacterium. Lineage (GTDB taxonomy): Bacteria > Bacillota > Clostridia > Lachnospirales > Lachnospiraceae > RGIG8607. The sequence continues at coordinate 6,634 of CAMWWW010000079.1, read as the reverse complement.
GATGGTCTGTGCCTGCCAGATGACGGCTGCTGGTTTTTTCTTTTTATGCCCTTTCTGATAATGGTAGAAAGAAGGACTGGGTATTCTTTTGCTATTGAGTTGTTCTGCAATCTTAGCAAAACTTTCCCCTGCAAGCCTTTTTTGAAATATTTCCTGCACAACCAAAGCAGCCTCTGGGTCTGCTTCCAGCTTATGCTTATCTTTCATTGATTTCTGGTACCCATATGGTGGAAACGCTCCAATAAACTCCCCTTTTTTTTGCTTGATGGTCAACGCAGAATGGATTTTTTGGGAAATATCCCTTGCGTATAGATCATTCATCAAATTTTTTAAGGAAAGGACAAGCTCTTCCCCATGCTGCTCTTTCTTGGAATCATATGGATCCTGAATTGCCACAAAGCGAACTCCAAGAGCAGGAAAGATCGTTTCCAGATAATAGCCCGCCTCCACATAGTTTCTGCCAAACCGCGATAGATCCTTGACCACAATACAATTTACTTTCTGTCTCTCCACATCCTTCATCATACGCTCAAAATCGGGTCTTTCAAAATCTGTTCCACTTTTTCCGTTGTCACAGTACACTTGGTAAAGCTCCATATCGGGCTGCTGCGCAATATAGTTTTCCAGCATATATTGTTGTGTGGCAATAGACTCTGGCTGCTCCTCACAGCTACCATCCTCCACCGACAAACGCACATATGCCGCAGCGTGATACACACGCCTCGACTCCTCCGGTTTTGCCGCCATTCCCATAATAGCCGTTTTTCTGCTGATCCTTGCCATATCAGTCTCCCATCCTATCTCTATACCGAAAAGAAATCATAATCCTCCCTTTTTCATATACCTCCACACGTTCCATAAGTAAGACCGCCATATGACGATTTATCTTTGCAGGTTTTCTCTGCAAAATCTCCTTTTCTCCTTCTACACTGCCAAACGTATTCCTTTGCATCGCTTCCACTCTTCCCTTGTCTTTTGCTGCCTTGGCATATATCTCCTGTATCTTTTTATTATACTCTTCCTTTAATTCCAGATACTCCTCTTTATCAAGCAGTCCATCTTGCATGGACTTATATAAAGATTTCTTAAGCCTGTTGTATCGTGCTATTTCCTCCTGTTTTTGTATTTGCTGTGCCTCCATCCTCTGCATTTCTCTCTGTTGTGCGGGAATGGCTTCTATATCCCACAGATTCTGCTGCCTATCTAGGATATCCGTCTGCTGTCTTACGACAAGAGATACGATCTGTTCAAGCGCTGTATTGCTGATCCGATGGCTGGAACATGCTTTATTTGCCCGATTATTTCCACACATATAATACATATAGGTTTTCCCATTTCTGCGTACACTGCTGCGCACCATATTGCTGTGGCAGTCCGCACAAAACAAAAGACCCGACAAAGGATACACGGCCCCTTCTCTCGGCGCTACACGCATATCCTGCACCAGCAAACTCTTTACCGCATAAAAAATCTCTTTATCCACCACCGGCTCATGACGGTTCTCCACCCTCACCCACTCCTTAGAGGGTCTATACGTAACCTTTTTCACTTTATGGTTGGGTGTGGTACATTTTCCCTGAACCAATGTTCCAATATAACATTCATTCTGCAAAATTCGTCCCACTGCAACGGCTGTCCATCTCGTCCTTGAATAGATCTGAAAACCTGACTGATACCTTAAACCGCAGAACCTTTTATATTCCATTGGAGAAAGCTCTCCACGCGCATTTAACCTATCGGCAATTCTCTGCTGACTTGCCCCCTCTAATTTCCACTTAAAAATATCCCGTACCACGGCGGCGGCATATTCATCCACCACCAATCTGTGCCTGTCGTCCGGGTCCCTCCGATAGCCGTACACGGCAAAGGAGCCAATAAAATCCCCTTTTTTTCTCTTGATCTCAAGCTGGCTCCTTATTTTTATGGAAATATCTCTGCAATAAGCATCATTGATTAGATTCTTAAATGGAATCAATATCCGGTCCGAGGAAGTTCTCCCATTTACGCTGTCAAATCCATCATTTACCGCGATAAATCGCACTCCAAGCGCTGGAAAAATCCGATCCAAATACCGTCCGGCCTCCACAAAATTTCGCCCAAAGCGGGACAGATCCTTGACAATCACACAGTCGATGGCTCCCGCTTCAATCTCTCTCATCATGCGCTGGAAATTGGGCCGATCAAAGTCCACCCCTGAATACCCATCATCCACACATTCCATACAGACGACAATATCCTTTCTGCCAGAAAGAAATTGTTTTATCAAATCCTTCTGATTCACAATACTGTCGCTCTCCGCCTTGTCACCATCCTCCTTGGACAGTCGGACATACATTGCCGCATGGTACACTCTGCCTTTATAATCCTCTTGGTTTTCCATTTCCTGCTCCAAACCATTCTCTCCTATAAAATATATCATAAGAAGCTTGTCATAATACCATTTCGATTATCCATTCGCTGTTATTATATTTTTTATCACTCACCCATTTTCAAGAATCCGCTTTACTGCCACAGCCGACCACCGCGCCCACAGCCCTGTGGCGAAACCAGTCAAATACTGCTCGCCTTGTAATCTTTTATATTCCATGGGGGATAATATTCCATATTCATTCAGCCTCTCTGCAATCGCGCTGTTGCTGTAGCCCTCCAGTTTCCACCGAAAGATCCATCTTACAATGATGGCTGCATAGGTATCTGGAACTAACATATTTTTGTCCTGCTCACTCTTTTTATATCCATACATACAAAAAGCCCCGATAAATTTCCCATTCTCCCGCTTTAACCTTTGATGGCTTCTCACCTTAACGGAAATATCTCTGCTGTAGGAATCATTGATAAAATTTTTCACAGGCAGCACAAGCGACGTTTCGCTATAACTCGCGGTCAGAGAATCAAAATGGTCCGTAACCGCAATAAATCGCACGCAAAAAGCCGGAAAGGTCCTTTGAAGCAACCTCCCGACTTCAATATAATCTCGTCCCAGTCTGGACAAATCCTTCACGATCACACAATTCACCAGCCCAGCTTGAATGTCCTCCATCATTTTTTTTAACTGAGGTCTATTAAAATCAACCCCTGAATATCCATCATCCACATATTCTGAATAAAGAACCATATCGGGCTTATCTGCTACAAAACTTCTAAGCAGCGCTTTCTGATTTGTAATACTATCACTTTCCTCTTTGTCCCCATCCTCTCTGGACAGTCGGACGTAAAGTGCGGCATCGTATATCTTGGACATAAGAACTCCTCTTTCCTTGTTCCTTCTATATTTATGCCGCACCCTGTTATCCTATACTGCCACAGCCATACATTTCTATAACACGAACCCCCGTATCCATCACAGCAATGCCGATTCCCTGACCTGTGATCTGTCTTTGAAAGGCATAATCCGCATTGACAAGCACACCCGCTCGATTCATTCTCCTCACCTTCTTATTCTCTTCTCCCTATTAGCATATTCAAAAAAAGGGGAAAGGTACCGAAAGGTATTTTTTTGGGATTCTGTTCACTCTATTTTTCCAAAATTCGAAAGACCTTGACATCCTTGCTGTCAATCGTACATCTGCCGCTTATTTCACTTTCACCAAGCAGATCTACCACCAAATCCGATCCAAAATCGATCCATCCGGGACAATCGCTGTGATTAATGGCAAATATAACCGATATGCCTTCCTTCTTTCTGCATGTCAATTCTATCTTCTGAGAAGATGGGTAAGGCGCTGTTATCCCCTTATTCTGGCACAGCCTTTCCATCATTTTTCCAATCCATTCCTCTTCTGGAATCGTCCCCACATAATAGGCGTCTCCCTTCCCATATCGATTGACGGTTATGCATGGCTCCCCTTGATAGAAATCTTCTCCATATACTGCGATTGCCCGCGCTGTATCCAGCCGAATCCGATCACACAAAAAACTGCAGCTCCACGAATTCTGTTCTTCCTCCGCCCCTATTTCTTTTCGTCCTTCTTCGGTCAGGCAGATTCTATTTCTCTCCTCTGGAAAAAGAGCATCGGTCTCCTCCACCCATAGTCCCATAACCTCCTTCAAAGGACCGGGATAAGCGCCATAGATACATCGGTCATTCTCATCGGCAACACCTGTCATAACCGTCGCAAGCAAAGTACCCCCATTTTCCACAAACTGTCGTATTCTTATATCCATTCCCGGCTTTATCATATAGACCATTGGCAGAATAACCAGATCATACTTAGAAAGCTCACTGTCAAATGCAACCATATCAACCGGAATATTTCTGTCATAAAAGGGCTTATAAAATTTGCGCACAATTTCCAGATAATCCATATCGACACTTGGTCCGCTTGAATTCTCCAACGCCCACCAATTACTCCAATCAAATAAAATAGCTGTTTTTGCCGGTGCTCTGGCGCCGATAAACACATCTCCCAGTTTCTTAAGCTCCGCTCCCAGCGCACAGCACTCCGCAAATACACGCGTATCTTCACGCCCAGAATGAGAAATGATAGCTCCATGAAACTTTTCTTGTCCTGCTGCGGACTGCCTGAGCTGAAAGAACAGACAGGTATCTGCTCCGCGGGCCAGCGCCTGATAGCTGAGTCTGCGCACTTCGCCGGGCCGTTTCAGTTTGTTGTACGGCTGCCAGTTCTGTTGATTGGGAGACTGTTCTGTCAACATAAAGGACTGTCCGCCTTTTAGCCCCCGCATCAGATCCAATTTCAATGCCACCAAGCTGCGCTCATGCACTGGGGCTGGATAATTATCCCAGCCAAGAATATCCATATGCTTTGTCAAAGCAAACTGATCCAATTTTTTAATAAATCCAGACATATTGGTCTGAACAGGAATATTGGGGCAATACCTCTTTATAATACGATATTCATTTAAAAAACACTCGACGGTAGAATCCGTCACAAATCTCTGATAGTCTAGTTGTACACAAGGGTTAAAACGATAATCATCATTCAACTCCGTCGGCAGCATAACCTCCTCAAAGCTGTACACCGTCCTGCCCCAGAAAGAGGTATACCAGCGCTCATTCAACGTCTCTACTGTCTGATAGCGGTTTTTCAGCCATCTGCGAAATTTGGCTTGGCAATTAGGGCAATAACAATAGGTGCCATACTCATTGGATATATGCCATATCGCAAGCGCTGGATGATCTTTATATCTTTTTGCCATCGCCTCCGCGATCCCCGCCGCCCTTTCTCTGTACTTTAAACTGTTATAACAAAAAAACACCCGCATCCCATGTGTTCTTTTTCTTCCCGCAATATCCACCGGCAAAACTTCTGGATACCTCGCCGACAACCACGCAGGCTGAGCAGTAGTTGGTGTCGCCAAACACACCGATATTCCATTCGCCGCCAATTTATCCATTAGCCTGTCCAACCATTCAAATGTATAGACGCCTTCCTCCGGCTCCAGCTTCGCCCAAGAAAAAACTGGCAGCGTCACCAAATTTATGCCAGCTTTTCGAAACAGGCGCATATCTTCATCCACAGTAGCCTCGTCCCACTGATCCGGATTATAATCACCACCATAATAAATTTTATCTGCCCATTGTTCCATTGTTTTCTTCCTCCTTCTGCAAAAAAAGATAAGAGCTTTCACCATAAAACCATTATACAACATACCATCCCATTCGTCATGCAAAAAAACAACTGGCACGCTCTCAAATTTAATTCAACCAAAAGGTCTCCGCCACGATATAATAATTCAAAACATTATCAAGTGGTGTTGTAAAAACAAAAGAAAATAAATATAATAAATCTTAATACACGCTATCAAAATATTAAGCGAAGACCCTTCTTGGATAAGATAGCCATAGGATTCTATTATGAGGAGGAAATGGATATGCAGGAAAGCAGATTATTTAAAATCGTGTACTATCTGCTTGATAAGGGGCAGGCTACCGCCCCAGAGTTAGCAGAAAAATTTGAAGTATCGGTTCGAACTATCTACCGAGATATGGAAGCGTTAAGCGAGGCAGGCATCCCCGTCTATACTGAGACAGGCAGAAATGGCGGCATCCACTTAATGAATCATTTTGTTTTGGATAAAGTTATCTTTTCAGAACAAGAAAAACAGGAAATATTGGCTGCTCTCCAAAGCATAAACGCTGCGCAAAACGTAAACAGCAGCCAAACATTACAAAAACTTTCCGCCATGTTTCATCTTCATTCTGAAAATTGGCTTGAGGTAGATTTTTCCAGATGGGGAAATAAAAATTTTGATAATGAAAAATTTGAGCAACTTAAATATGCCGTAATCCACTGTAAGCGCGTAAAAATTCAATACGCAAACTCTTATGAGGTGATAAGCGAACGAATTGTGCAGCCATGTACGCTTACATACAAAGCAACGGCATGGTATCTGAAAGCCTTTTGCACAGAAAAACAAGACTGGCGAATTTTTAAATTAAATCGTATTTTAGATTTTGAAATCTTAAATGAAAGCTTTCCTCATCAAAGCTTTCCAGAACAAATTGACCCTCTCGAAGAAGCATATCCTCAAGTTACGCTCCGCTTCCCAAAGGAGATGGCATACCGCGTATACGATGAATTTGATATAACACAGATTCAACGACAAGAAAATGGAGATTTTATCGTTTCTGCAAACATGCCGGAAGATCCATGGCTAATCTGTTTTCTGC